>NZ_LZKY01000368.1:0-9737 GCF_001673055.1 Mycobacterium sp. 1245801.1 | reverse complement strand
CATCGGCGGTCAGGTCCACAGCAGCCACCGCCCGAGCCTAGCGCCCGGCCTCATCCGGCACTTGCGCCGCGGCGGGCTCCCATATTCCGCGAGACTGCATCTACGCACACCCGTCTCGGCGTGTCGCGTACGTAGGTTCAGTGTCGCGGTCTCGCTCGTTGATGCGAGACGGGCCCCGACCCGGCGACCCGCTCAGCTCTTGGGCCCGCCGCGGAATCGGCTGCCGATCCGGATGCCGGGCAACAGCAGGCTGCGCGGCGCGAACCGGCCGCCGGTGCTGACCACCTTGGGCACCACCCCGGGCACCACCGTGCGACGGCCGGACAGCATGCCGACGATGGCCGCCTCGGCAACGTCGCGCGGCGCGACCTGCGCGATGGGGATGCTGAACCGCTCGGCGTTGGCGATCTCGGCCCACTCGGTCGGCACCGGTCCCGGGCACAGGCAGGTCACCGACACGCCCGTGCCGTGTAACTCCTCGTGCACCGCCTCGGAAAACGTCTGCACGAAGGCCTTGGTGGCCGAGTACACCGCCATGTAGGGAACCGGCTGGAACCCGGCGATCGACGCGATGTTCATCACCGCGCCCGCCCCGCGGGAAACCATGCCCGGCAGCGTCGCGTGGGTGAGCTCCATCAGCGCCAGCGCGTTCAGCGTCACCTCTTCGCTCTCGCGCTCCAGCGGCAACTCGTGAAACACCCCGCTGGTGCCGAAACCGGCGCTGTTGCACAGGCCGGCGATCGGCTCGGCGCGCAGCCGGCCCGCCAGTTTGGCGCGGGCCTTGCTGTCGCTGAGATCCAGCGGCAGCACCTCGACGGCCACGGAGTACTCCTGGCCCACCTCATTGGCCAGTTCGTCGAGGCGCTCGCGCCGGCGCGCAACCAGCAGCAGCGGGAAGCCGCGGCGGGCCAACCCGCGGGCCAGTTCGGCGCCGATACCCGACGAGGCGCCGGTGATGACAACGGTGGTCTGCAGGTCAGGTTTTGGAAGGCTCATGGTCTCACCAATGTATCCCGCGGGTCGCCCGCACGAAGTTCTCGCTGCGCTTATCGAATTCCGTTGCGTCGCTCGATGATTCATCTCCCTTGGCGGCGCTGGAGTCGCTGAACATGGCGAACGCCCGGTTGCGCACCCGGTCCATCACCGCCGGGTTGAGCGCATCGGCGACGGCCGCGAACTGCCCGAACGGTGAGCTGGCCCGGCGCGGCCGGTGCACGATCGCGTCGGCGATCACCCCGGCGGCCTGCTCGGGTGTGAGCGCCGGGAACTTGTCGTAGAGCGTGGTGGGGCTGATCATCGGCGTGCGCACCAGCGCCATGTGCACGGTGGTGAACCGGACGTCGTCGTTCACCGTTTCGGCCTGCAGCGCGTCGCACAGACTGTCCAGCGCGGCCTTGCTGGCGATGTAGGCGCCGAAGCGCGGCGCGCGGGTCTGCACGCCGACCGAGGAGACGTTGATGACGTGCCCGTATCGCCGCTCGCGCATGCCGGGGATGAACTTGAGGATCAGCTGGACGGCGCCGAGGTAGTTCAGCTGCATGGTCCGCTGATAGTCGTGGATCCGGTCGTAGGACAGCTCGAGTGAGCGCCGGATCGAGCGGCCCGCGTTGTTGATCAGGATGTCGACACCGCCCAGGTCCTCGAGCACCTGATCGGCCATGGCGGCGATGGCGTCCATGTCGGACAGGTCGCACGGGTAGACGTGGGCGGTGCCGCCGTTGTCGCGAATCTCGTCGGCGACCTTCTCGAGGTTCTCCCGGGTGCGCGCCACCAGCGCCACCGTGCCACCGGCCTCCGCGATCTTCTTCGCGGCGGCCTCGCCGATGCCGGAGGATCCCCCGGTGATCAGCGCGGTCTTGCCCGCGACGGCGTCCTCGAGGGTGCGCCCCTGGACCGCGTCGAGCAGGTTGCGCAGATAGAACGGCCGATACCGGCCGGCGGAGTTCGGGGTGTTCACGATGTGCGAGACCGCCGCGAGCGGCTTTTCCACCAGGTTTCCGAGCGAGTTCTCCACCAAGTTCGTCAAGTCACCAAGGTTCATCGGCATTCGCTCCTGATGATGTGAGCCCCCCGACCGCAACTGGCCTGCCCGATGGCCACGACCGCATTGCGGGGCTGCGCGAGTGATGTGATGTGCATCATGAAGCCAACCTAGGACATGTTCGCCTCACCTTGACGCGGATTGCGGTCATGGGTCCCGGCCCCCACTCTCACGGTTCGCCGAGAACGTCCGCCAGCGGCGGGCAATCCCGCTGTTACACAAGGCAATCCGGGCGTGATCGCGCATAAACCGACGGGCAACGCCGAGATGTTCCAATCGTGCTTATGAAAATTCTGGCGCGCTTCCGCAAGTCCGCACCGGCATCCATCTACGACCGGATCGGTGGGCACGAGGCGATCGAAGTCGTGGTCGAGGACTTCTACGTCCGGGTGCTTGCCGACGATCAGCTGTCCGGCTTTTTCACCGGCACGAACATGAACCGCCTCAAGGGCAAGCAGACGGAGTTCTTCGCCGCGGCCCTGGGCGGCCCGGAGCCCTACACCGGCGCGCCGATGAAGCAGGTGCACCAGGGCCGCGGGATCACCATGCACCACTTCAGTTTGGTGGCCGGGCATTTGGCCGACGCGCTGGCCGCCGCCGGGGTGCCGTCCGAGACGGTCACCGAGATACTCGGCGCGATCGCACCGCTGGCGCCCGAGATCGCCACGGGTGACGCCGGCAAGGTCACGGTCTGACCGCTCCCCCGGATCGCGGCCGGCGCCCACCACGGCCATCGCCGCCATCGGGGCGATCTCGGCTTGCCGGCGAGCAGCAGTGCCTAGCATGCGTGGCATGCGGCGCACATTTGACGAACTGATCGCGGAGGCCGACGCCGCCCCGCTGGACGGCTGGGATTTCTCGTGGCTGGACGGCCGGGCCACCGAGGAGCGCCCGTCGTGGGGCTACCAGCGGCTGTTGCGGGAGCGGTTGGCCGCGGTGTCGGCCGCGCTCGACATTCACACCGGAGGCGGTGAAGTGCTGTCCGGCGCGGCGCCGTTCCCGCCCACGATGGCGGCCATCGAGACGTGGCCCCCGAACGCGGCGCTGGCCACCCGGCGCCTGCATCCGCTCGGTGTGGTGGTGGTCGCCACCCGGGACGAACCGCCGCTGCCATTCGGCGACGAGGCGTTCGACCTGGTGACCACCCGCCACCCGATCTCCGTCTGGTGGTCGGAGATACGGCGCGTGCTGCGCCCCGGCGGCACCTACTTCGCGCAGCACATCGGTCCGGCCACCATGGGCGAGCTGGTCGAGTACTTCATCGGGCCGCAGCCGGAGAAATGGGCCGAGTTTCACCCGGACGCGGTGAGCGCGCAGGCCGAGGCGGCCGGGCTGCAGATCGTCGATATCCGCATGGAGCGGATGCGCGCCGAGTTCTTCGACATCGGCGCCGTCGTGTACTTCCTGCGCAAGGTGATCTGGACGGTGCCCGACTTCACCGTGCAGCGGTACCGGGACCGGCTGGCCGAACTGCACGAGCGCATCGAATCCGACGGGCCGTTCGTCGGCCACTCCGTGCGCCTGCTCGTCGAGGCCCGCAAGCCGGCGTGAGTCAGCCCTCGTCGCGCAACACGTCCAGCGCGTGTTGCAGGTCGGGCGGGTAGGGGCTGACGATCTCCATCCGCCTGCCGTCGGCCGGATGGGCGAACGACAGTGACCGAGCATGTAGCCATTGCCGTTCCAGCCCAAGCTTTTTCGCGAGCTTGGGGTCGGCGCCGTAGACCAGGTCGCCGCAGCACGGGTGATGCAGCGCGGAGAAATGCACCCGGATCTGGTGCGTGCGGCCGGTCTCCAGGTGCACGTCGAGCAGGCTGGCGGCGACGAACGCCTCCACGGTGTCGTAGTGGGTGAGGCTGTGCCGGCCGTCCTTGGTGACCGCGAATTTCCATTCGCCGCCGCGGTGTCGCCCGATCGGCGCGTCGATGGTCCCGCTGGACGGGTCCGGATGTCCTTGCACCAGCGCGTGATAGCGCTTGTCGACGGTGCGCTGTTTGAACGCCCGCTTGAGCAAGGTGTAGGCGCGCTCGGACAGCGCCACGACCATCACCCCGGACGTTCCGACGTCGAGGCGGTGCACGATGCCCTGCCGCTCGGGCACCCCCGAGGTGGTGATCCGGTAGCCGGCGGCGGCCAGGCCGCCGAGCACCGTGGGCCCGGTCCAGCCCACCGAGGCGTGCGCGGCGACCGCCGCCGGTTTGTCGACCGCGACGATGTCGTCGTCGGAGTACAGGATCGTCATGCCCTCGACGTCGACCGGCGTGTTCTGCAGGGGCGCGGGCGCTTCGGGCAGGCGCACCTGCAGCCAGGCGCCGCCGGTCAACCGGTCGGACTTGCCGGCCGGCACGCCGTCGAGCTCGACGCCGCCGTCCTCGGCGATCGCGGCCGCCGCGCTGCGCGAGAGCCCCAGCAGCCGGGCCAGTCCGGCGTCGACGCGCATGCCCGCCAGTCCCTCCGGGACGGGCATCGAGCGGTCACTCACCCGCGCCGTCTCCGGCGTCGTCCTCGTCCTTGCGCCGGTCGGCGGCGGTGCGCCGGCCGACCGAGTCGAAATCGAACCCGAAGATCGACAACACCACCAGCAGGATGGCGCCGCCGACCACCGAGGGGTCGGCGACGTTGAACACCGGCCACCAGCCGATCGACAGGAAGTCCACGACGTGCCCGCGCAGCGGGCCGGGGGCGCGGAAGAAACGATCGACCAGGTTGCCCATCGCGCCGCCGAGGATCATGCCCAGGCCCACCGCCCACCACGGGGACACCAGGCGACGCCCCATCCAGAAGATGCCGACCACGACCCCGGTCGCGATCAGCGTCAGCACCCACGTGTAGCCCGTCGCCATCGAGAACGCCGCCCCGGAGTTGCGGACCAGCGTCCAGGTCACCGTGTCGCCGATGATCGGCACCGGCTGGCCGGGCGGCAGCAGTTTGACGGCGAGCACCTTGGTGACGACGTCGAGGGCCAGCACGATGGCCGCGATCGACAGCAGCAGCCGCAACCGCCGCGGCGCGGCTTCGGGCGGCGCGACGGCGTCGGGCTCCGCGTCCCGCTGGGCCGGGGCGGCCTCACCAGCCTGTTCGGCTGAGGTCACCGGCTCAGTCGAGTTTGTCGGTTCTTCAGGCACTTCCCCATCATCCCCTACCGCCCCACGCAGGCTAGCCAGGTTCGCCCGGCGGTGATGCGCAATGATGCCAAGCATGGCCCGCCTCACCGTGATCGCCACTGGGGGCACGATATCGACCGGCACCGGCGCCGACGGGGTGCACCGGCCCGCCTACAGCGGGGCGGATCTGACGGCGCCCTTCTCCGCGGAGCACGACGTCGACGTGGTTGACCTGTTGGCGGTCGACAGCTCGGAGCTGACCCTGGCCGACTGGGACCGGATCCGTGACGCGGTGACGGCCGCGGTCGACGGCGGCGCGGACGGGGTGGTGGTCCTGCATGGCACCGACACCATGGAGGAAAGCGCGCTGTGGCTCGATCTGACGTATGCGGGCCACGCCCCGGTGGTGCTGACCGGCGCCATGCGCAGCGCCGACGCGCCGGACGCGGACGGCCCGGGCAACGTGCGCGACGCGCTGGCGGTGGCGGCCAGCCCGGCCGCCCGCGGCCTGGGCGTGCTGCTGTGCTTCGCCGGGCGGGTGCTGCAACCGCTGGGCATGAGCAAGGTGGCCACCGACGACCTGAGCGGCTTCACCGGTCAGCTGCTCGGCACCGTCGCCGGTGACGTGCGGCTGTCCGGACCCAAGACCCGCCCGTACGTCGGCGAGCCGCGGGCCGGCAGCGCACCGCGCGTCGACATCGTCGCGGCCTATCTGGGCAGCGACGCCGTGGCGCTCGATGCGTGCGTTGCCGCCGGGGCGCGGGCCGTGGTGCTCGAGGCGCTGGGGTCGGGCAACGCCGGGCCGGCGGTGGTCGACGCGGTGCGCCGGCACTGCGGCGACGGCGTGGTGGTCGCGGTGTCCACCCGCGTGCCCGGCGGTCGGGTCGGGGCCAGCTACGGCCCCGGCCATGACATGGCCGCCGCCGGGGCGGTGCTGGTGCCGCGGCTGCGGCCGCCCCAGGCGCGGGTGCTGCTGATCGCCGCGCTGGCCGCGCAGCTACCCGCGGCCGACGTCATCGCCCGGTGGGGCTGACACCGCTCGGAGTTCGGCGGCCTGCAGGCCCCCGACGTAATCGGGCCAATCCAGGGAATCGACCGGGTTCGCGCGCACCAGGTCCCCGTCGTCGGCGGGGAACGTGCGGGCCGGGCCGGGTCCGGAGGTGCGGGTTTCGAACCGCGCGGTGACCACGCCGTGGCCGGCGCCCTGCACCCAGCCGTGCCCGAGGTCGCGGTGTGCCACGTCGTCTCCGACCCGCCACCCCGCATCGTCTGCTGTCTGGGGCCCGGGCCCATACATGGCCTCGGTCGCGGTTTCCACCGACGCCGAATCCTGTTGCGGTTCAGGCACTTCCAAGTCCGGAAACAGCGATTCCTGCCGCACGTCGCTCAGCCCCGAAAAGCCCACGCCGAGCAGGCGAATGGGCCCGATCTCGCGCGGATCCAGCAGCAGCCGGCGGGCCAGACCGAGCAGCGCCGCGACCTCGGTGGTGGCGTAAGGCAGCGTCGCCGACCGTGTCAAGGTGCTCATGTCGGACTTCTTCAGCTTGACCGTTACGGTGCGCGCGCCGCGACCGTCGCGCAGCAGGCGCTGATGGGCGTGCTCGGCGATCGGCTCGATGGCCTCGCGCAACTGCTCCAGGCTGGTCAGGTCGACGGCGAAGGTCGATTCGGAGCTGATCTGCTTGGCCTCGGCGCGCTCGGCGACCGGGCGGTCGTCGATGCCGCGGGCCAGCCGGTGCAGCGCCGGCCCGATCGTGGCGCCCAGGATGTTGGCCGCTTCGGCCTCGGTCAGCGCGGCCAGCTCGCCGATGGTCTCGATGCCGAGGCGATGCAACCGCTCCTCGGCGACCGGCCCGATCCCCCACAGCCGGCGCACCGGCAGCCCGCCCAGCAGCAGGCGTTCCTCGGCGCGGCGCACCACCCGGACCCCGTCGGGCTTGGCCAGTCCGGAGGCGATCTTGGCGATCTGCTTGCCCGACCCGGCGCCCACCGAGGCGATCAGCCCGGTGTGGTCGCGGACCCGTCGGCGCAGGTCCTCGCAGAACGCCTCGACGTCCTCGGCGGACGCCCCGGCGAGCTGGGCGGGTTCACCGAACCCCTCGTCGAAGGACAACTGCTCGACCACGGGCACCACGGCGCGGATGGTGTCGAACACCCGGCGGCTGGCCAGCCCGTAGACCACGCCGCGCGGCGGCAGCACCACCGCGCTCACGCCGACCAGCCGGCGGGCCTGGTGCATGGGCATGGCCGAGCGCGCCCCGAACACGCGCGCCTCGTAGCTGGCCCCGGCCACCACGCCGCGCCCGCCCAGTCCGCCGACCAGCACGGGGCGCCCACGCAGCGTCGGGCGGGTGAGTTGCTCGACGGAGGCGAAGAACGCATCCATGTCCAGGTGCAGCACCCACCGCGACTCCACCCGATCGATGCTATTGCCCCCACGACGGGCCAGGTGAACTACCGTTTTGTCATGGCCACCGAGTCCGGCGCTGCGGCCGTTCCGCACGGGGACGCGTCGCCCTCGACGCGATGGGCGCGGCTGCGCCACCAATGGAACGAGCGCCTGCAACCCGGGGAGCAGGCCACCGTGCTGGCCTGGGCCTCGTTCACCCTCACCTTCGCCGGCCTGCGCGGCCTCACCCACTGGATCCGGGCCGGGCATGGACCCTCCGGTGGCGGAGTGTCGTTGGGCGGCAAGCATTTCCACCACTACAACATCGGCATCGGCATGCTGGCCACGGTGGCCGGCATCGGGCTGCGCGGCAGCGACAAGCAACGCCAGCACCCCGCGGCGGCGGTGGCCTACGGCGCGGCCAACGCGATGATCGTCGACGAGCTGGCGCTGCTGTTGGACCTCAAGGACGTCTATTGGGCCTCGGATGGTCGCAAGAGCGTCGACGTGGCGGTCGGCGTGATCGCTACCGGGGCGACGGTCGCCGTTGGCATGCCGTTCTGGCCGCACGCCCACCGGGCGCTGCGATCGAGGAACTGACCGCTTCCGGTGCGCTCGCGGCCGACCGCGGCGGGCTCAGGCCTTGGCGATGCGCACCCGCACGCCGTCGCCGATCTCGGCGCCGTCGGCCGGGTCGCCGAATTCGAAGCTGGTGGCCAGGATCTCACCCGCTATGAGGTCGCGGTGGGTTCGCGCCCAGTCGGCCCGCTCGTCCGGTACCGCCATGACCACCGAAATCCGGTCGGACACGTCCAAACCCGTCGATTTGCGCAGCTCCTGCAATTCGCGGATCCGGTCCTTGGCCCAGCCTTCGGCCTCGAGCTCGGGGGTCACCGTGCCGTCCAGGACCACCAGGCCCGCGCCGTCGGGCAGGGCCGCGGTGAATTCCGGGTCGGCGGCGACCAGTCGTGAGCTGTATTCCTCGGGATGCAGCACCGCGGGACCCGCGGTCAGGGTGCCGTCGGGATTGACGACGCCCTCCCCCGCCTTGACCGCCTTGATGGCGGCTTGCACGTCCTTGCCCAGCCGGGGCCCGGCCACCCGCGCGTTGACGGTGAGCTCGAAGCGGCCGTAGGTGTCGATCGCGTCGGTCAGCTCGACGCTCTTGACGTTGAGTTCGTCGGCGATGAGGTCGACGAACGGCTCCAGCCGCTGCGGATCCGCCACGGCCACGGTGAGTTTCGGCAACGGCAACCGCACCCGCAGTTTCTTGGCCTTGCGCAGCGAGGACGCGGCCGAACAGACGTCGCGGACCTGATCCATCGCGGCGACCAGGTCGGGGTCGGCGGGCACGTCGCCGGCCTGGGGCCAATCGGTCAGGTGCACCGACCGCTGCGACGTCAGGCCGCGCCAGACGATCTCGGTCACCGAGGGCAGCAGCGGCGCGGCCAGCCGCGCGGTCACCTCCAGCACGGTATGCAGGGTGTCGATGGCGTCGGCGTCCTCTTCCCAGAACCGCGAACGCGACCGCCGCACATACCAGTTCGTCAGCGCCTCGGTGAACTGGCGCAGCTGCTCGCAGGCCCGCGAGATGTCACAGGTGTCCATCTCATGCGTCAGATCGTCGCGCAGCTCGGCGAGCTTGGCCAGGATGTAGCGGTCCAGCACCTGCGTCGAATCGGTGCGCCAGGTACCGACTTTGGGCGCGTAGAGGGCCAGGAAGCTGTAGGCGTTCCAGAACGGCAGCAGCACCTGGCGAACGCCCTCGCGGATACCCTGTTCCGTCACGATCAGGTTGCCGCCGCGCAGGATCGGCGAGGCCATCAGGAACCAGCGCATGGCGTCGGAGCCGTCGCGGTCGAACACCTCGGACACGTCCGGGTAGTTGCGCAGCGACTTGCTCATCTTCTGGCCGTCGGAGCCCAGCACGATGCCATGTGCCACACAGGTTTTGAAGGCCGGCCGATCGAAGAGCGCGGTGGCCAGCACGTGCAGGGTGTAGAACCAGCCGCGGGTCTGCCCGATGTACTCGACGATGAAGTCGCCCGGGTAATGACCGTCGAACCAGTCGCGATTCTCGAACGGGTAGTGCACCTGGGCATAGGGCATCGAACCCGAGTCGAACCACACGTCGAGCACGTCGGGGATGCGCCGCATCGTGCTGGCCCCGGTCGGGTCGTCGGGGTTGGGCCGGGTCAGCTCGTCG
>NZ_LZKY01000367.1:0-5820 GCF_001673055.1 Mycobacterium sp. 1245801.1 | reverse complement strand
CCGCGATGGCCGCCGTGGCATCGGTTGTGGCGGTCGCCTTTTCGGCGCCGACGAACGCGAAGCTGTGGGTGGGCACCTGGGCCCGGTAGCGCACCCACCACTCCTGGAAGTGGATGGCCCGCCGGCTGCCGTCGTCGGGATCGGTTACCACCACGTGGGTCTCGCAGCGGTCGTCACTGGCGGGCAGCAGCCGCGCGCCGGGCTGCCAGCGGTCGCACAGCGCGGTGGTGATCTGCGAGAGGGGATAGCCGGCATTGAGCATCTGGGTGCGCACCAGGTGGGTGCCCAGGTCCCGATCGCCGAGTCCGAACCAGTCCGGCTGCACCCCGTAGCGCGCCAATTCCTCTTTGGCGTGCCAGGTTTCGTCGCGGTGACCCCACCCTCGCTCCGGATCTACACCTCCACCTAAGGTGTACATGCAGGTGTCCAAATCGGGGCAGACCCGCAGTCCGTGGATCCAGGCGTCATCGCCAATGTTGACGATCGCCGTCAGCTCGTGACTGCCGGGTTCCGTGTCCGGACGCCGTTGCGTTTGAAACTGACCGAGCCCGAACAGCTGTTGAACCCCCAGCAGGAAGCGGGCGCCGCCAACCCCACCGACCAGAACGGTGACCTTCACATTGCACGACAGTACTGCCCGGCGAGCGTGCCGTGGCGGGCCCGTCGGGGCTGCCTCAAAGTTGCGGTTCCCCAGCGCTTGTGGGCAACGTGTGGGAAAGTTGAGGGCTGTGTGATCGACACGCCGAAGGCGCAAGACAACAGAAACGCCGAAATTCGATCACGAGATGGTATGGAAATGCGCCGAAGTGCTTGACCCGGCAGATCAACCCGTGTCTAATCACAACAGTGTCATTTCCCGGTTGGCCGGCCGACTCCGGTGTCGCAGACCGAGATTCGATCACTTGTTCGAATTGTCTGTACATCAGAACAGTGGGAAACCAATCACTCTCTCTCCAATCAAGCTGAGGAGGCGGACGACCGTATGTCTTACGAAACTTTTCGAGGCGCCATGGCGAGCACGCCGCACACTGACATCGACCCGGCACTGGACCGCCCCGCTCGGCCCCATTTGACCGTGGTCCCTGATGCCCCAATCGCTTTCGAGCCCGAGCCCATGCCCGAGCCGGCCGCCGATCAGTGGCAGGACCGGGCGCTGTGCGCCCAGACCGACCCCGAGGCCTTCTTCCCCGAAAAGGGTGGTTCCACCCGCGAGGCCAAGAAGATCTGCCTGGGGTGCGAGGTGCGTCATGAGTGCCTCGAGTACGCCCTCGAGCACGACGAGCGCTTCGGCATCTGGGGCGGTTTGTCCGAACGCGAGCGCCGCCGCCTCAAGCGCGGCATAATCTGACGCACGCTGATTGCAACGCGCGCTGAGCGTTAAGCCTCCAGCGCTCCACGCGCGACGCGCAGCGGAAAAGTTATTCGTCGTCGATCGTCGGATCGATGACCGACGGCTCAACGTCGAGATAGATGGCGACCTGGGCCACCAGGATTTCGTGCAGCAAGTCGCCGAGTTCGACGGTGTCCTTCGCCCGTCGTTCAATCGGCTTGCGGAACAACACAATTCGCGCCCGCGTGGAGTTACCGCGGATGTCGACGCCGGCCGGGATCAAGCGCGCCAGCGGGATCGGCCCGTCGGCGATCACCTCGGGTGGCCACTGCACACTGTCGGGATCCTTGGCCGAGATGCGCGGAATCTCGTCGACCGCCACGTCCAGTTCGCCCAGCCGGTCGGCCCAGCTCCGCTCGATGGGTTCGTAGGCCTCCAGCACCGCCATGTCGAACCGCTCGGCGCGGCTGCGCCAGCCCGGCACGGTCGGCGGCAACAGCGGGCCGCGCATATCGCGCCCGCGGCGAAAGGGTCGATGGGTCGCGGCTCGGCGCGGCACCGATCCGTCGTAAAACCGATCTCTTCGCGGGGAGCTGCGCGAATCGCCCACGCGCCGATGGTAACGGTTGCACATCGAGGGCCGGTCGGTTGCGCGTGTCCGGCGCTTCGGGGGCGTTTGCGCACGATAGCCTTTCGCTCGTGAACGTTCCCCGTCGCTGTTGCCGGCCCGGGTGCCCGCACTACGCCGTGGCGACCCTGACGTTCGTCTATTCGGACTCGACGGCAGTCGTCGGTCCGTTGGCGACCGCGCGGGAACCGCATTCCTGGGACTTGTGCGTCAACCACGCCGGCCGGATCACCGCCCCCCGCGGATGGGAGTTGGTGCGCCATGCCGGCCCGCTGCTCGCCGAGCCCGCCCACCCCGATGAGGACGACCTTGTCGCCCTCGCCGACGCGGTGCGCGAGGGAGGCAATCGCGCCGCGCCGTACGCCGTGACACCGGTGAACGGCTTCGCCGATGCGCACATCCAGCACGGCGGCGCCCAGGCCACCGCGCCCAGCAGCAGCGTGCTCGCACCGCCCGAGCACCGGTCCGGACGGCGCCGCGGGCATCTGCGCGTGCTGCCCGATCCCAGCGACTAGCTAGCCTCTGGTTCGTGGCCCGATAGGCTGACGGCCAAGAGTTCACGTCGTCAGGAGTCCCGCATGTCTCGGCCCGCCGCGACAGTCCACCGTGTCGTCAAGGCGTACGACGTGCGTGGGCTGGTCGGCGAAGAGCTCGACCAGCCGCTGGTCACCGATCTCGGCGCAGCCTTCGCCAAACTGATGCGCGCCGAGGGCGCCGGACAGGTCGTGATCGGCCACGACATGCGGGACAGCTCGCCCGCGCTGGCCGCCGCGTTCGCCGACGGCGTGATACGCCAGGGGTTGGACGTGGTGCGCATCGGCCTGGCATCCACCGATCAGCTCTACTTCGCCTCCGGGCTGCTGGACTGCCCCGGCGCGATGTTCACCGCGAGCCACAACCCGGCGGCCTACAACGGCATCAAGCTGTGCCGGGCGGGGGCGAAGCCGGTCGGTGCCGACACCGGACTGCGGCTGATCGCCGACGACGTGATCGCCGGCGTCGACGGCTACGACGGCGACCCCGGCACCGTCAGCGATCGCGACGTGCTGGCCGACTACGGACAGTTCCTGCGGTCGCTGGTGGACACCGCCGGGCTGCGCCCGCTGCGGGTGGCCGTGGACGCGGGCAACGGCATGGCCGGCCTGACCACGCCCGCGGTCCTGGGCCCGATCGGCTCGATCACGTTGCAGCCGTTGTACTTCGAGCTGGACGGCACGTTCCCCAATCACGAGGCCAACCCGCTCGACCCGGCCAACCTGACCGACTTGCAGGCTTTCGTGCGCGAGACCGGCGCCGACATCGGGCTGGCGTTCGACGGAGACGCCGATCGCTGCTTTGTGGTCGACGAGCGGGGCAACCCCGTGTCGCCGTCGACGGTGACCAGCCTGGTGGCCGCCCGCGAGCTGGGCCGCGAGATCGGCGCGACGATCATCCACAACGTGATCACCTCGCGCGCGGTGCCCGAACTGGTCGCCGAGCGCGGCGGCACGCCACTGCGGTCCCGGGTGGGGCACTCCTATATCAAGGCGCTGATGGCCGACACCGGCGCGATCTTCGGCGGCGAACATTCGGCGCACTACTACTTCCGCGACTTCTGGGGCGCCGACTCCGGGATGCTGGCGGCGCTGTACGTGCTCGCAGCCCTCGGCGAGCAGGACCGCCCGCTGTCGGAGCTGACCGCGGACTACCAGCGCTACGAATCCTCCGGCGAGATCAACTTCACGGTGGCCGACGCCGCGCGATGCACCGAAGCGGTGCTCAAGTCATTCGGCACCCGGATCCACTCCCTCGATCACGTCGACGGGGTGACGGCAGACCTCGGCGACGGCAGCTGGTTCAACCTGCGCAGCTCCAACACCGAGCCGTTGCTGCGGCTCAACGTCGAGGCGCGCACGGCCGAGGACGTGGCCGCGGTGGTCGCCCAGATCAGCAACGAGATCAGCGCGGCCTCGGCCAACGGGTCGGGCGCGAAGGCCGCGCCGTGAACGCCACCCGGGCGGTCAATCTCGAGGACACCGAGGGCCTGCTGGCGGCCGACCGCGACGGCCTGCTGCGCGCAGCGTCGTCGGCGGGTGCGCAGGCGCGCGCGATCGCCACCGCGGTCGACGAGGGCGCGCTGGACCCGCTGCGCGCCGACGATCGCCCGCGCAGCGTCATCTGGGTGGCCGGCCGCGGTACGGCCGAGAGCGCCGGGACGATGCTGGCCGCGACGCTGGGCGGAGCGGCGTCGCAGCCCTTCGTGCTGGCCGGCGAGGCACCGCCGTGGGTGGGCCCGCTCGACGTGCTGATCGTCGCGGGCGGTGATCCCGGCGATCCGGCGCTGGCCGCCGCGGCCGCGACCGGGCTGCGCCGCGGCGCCCGGGTGGTGGTGGCGGCGCCGTACGAGGGCCCGCTGCGCGACGCCACCGCCGGGGGCGCGGCGGTGCTGGCGCCCCGGCTCTGGGTTCCCGACGAGTTCGGGCTGTGCCGGTATCTGGCCGCCGGCCTGGCGGTGGTGCACGCCCTGGACCCGCGACCGACCGTCGACCTGGGCTTGCTCGCCGACGAGCTGGACGCCGAGGCGCTGCGCAACAGCGCCGCCCGGGAGCTGTTCACCAACCCGGCCAAGCTGCTGGCCGCGCGGATCGCCGAGCGCCAGATCGCGCTGGCGGGTGATGGCGCCGCGACGCTGGCGCTGGCCCGGCACGGCAGCTCGGTGCTGTTGCGGGTCGCCAACCAGGTGACGCCGGCCACCGGGCTGGCCGACGCGCTGGTCGCCCTGCACGCCGCGGCGTCGGCTGGTTCCGGGGACGGCTTCACCGATCCCGACGCTGCCCTCTTTCACGACGAAGAGATCGACGGGCCGCTGCCGCAGCGGTTGCGAATACTGGCCGTCGTCCTGGCGGCCGAGCAGCCGGGCGTCGCCGCCCGCACCGCCGGCCTGGACAACGTCTACCTGCTCGCCGCCGAGGATGTGCCCGACGGGCCCGGCGGCTCGGCCGGCTACGGCGTTTCGCCGGCGCTGGGGGGCCCCGGTAGTCCCGAGCAGCAACTGGCAGTATTGGCCGTCCGACTGGAAATGGCCGCGGTTTATATGCGACTGGTGCGGGGATAGATACAACAGTGGAACTGCTTCGCGGGGCCTTGAGAACGTACGCCTGGGGTTCGCGTACCGCCATCGCCGAGTTCACCGAACGACCGGTGCCGGCGGCGCACCCCGAGGCCGAACTCTGGTTTGGGGCGCACCCGGGCGATCCGGCCTGGCTCGAGACCGACAACGGCGAAATCACGTTGCTCGAGGCGCTGGTCGAGGACCCGGAGGGACAGCTCGGGCCGGCGTCGCGGGCCCGCTTCGGCGATGTGCTGCCGTTTTTGGTCAAGGTGCTGGCCGCCGACGAGCCGCTGTCGTTGCAGGCCCATCCCAGCGCCGCCCAGGCGGCCGAGGGCTACATGCGCGAAGAGCGGGTCGGCATTCCGCTGACCTCACCGGTGCGCAACTACCGCGACACGTCGCACAAGCCCGAGTTGCTGGTGGCGCTGCACCCGTTCGAGGCGCTGGCCGGCTTCCGGCAGGCCTCGCGCACCGTCGAGCTGTTGCGGGCGCTGGCCGTCTCCGACCTGGACCCTTACATCGACCTGCTCAACGACCAGTCCGACGCCGACGGCCTGCGCGCGCTGTTCACCACGTGGATCACCGCGCCGCAACCCGACATCGACGTGCTGGTGACCGCCGTGCTGGACGGCGCGATCGCGTACCTCAGTTCGGGGGCGACCGAATTCGCCGCCGAGGCCAAGACCGTGCTCGAGCTGGGCGAGCGCTATCCCGGCGACGCCGGGGTGCTGGCGGCGCTGCTGCTGAACCGCATCACCCTGGCCCCGGGCG
>NZ_LZKY01000366.1:0-10220 GCF_001673055.1 Mycobacterium sp. 1245801.1 | reverse complement strand
TGTTGTGGCCCAGCCGGCAGCACGTCGACATCCCGATGCCGCTGCAGAACGCCGCCGGCGGCGCGGTCAGCACGCAGGCCGGGCACGTGCTGTCCAGCGGGATGGGCGACTGCGGCAGCGCGTCGGTCAGCCAGGTGCTCACCGGCGCGCCGCAACAGGCGCCGCCCGGCGCGGGGCGCTGCGTGCTGACCCAGGTGTCGATCGACTCCGGCCCCAACGCCGGCGCCCAGACGCTGCTGGAGTCCTCCCCCGGCCCGGGACAGCCGAAATTCGCGGTGGGCGACCGCATTCGGCTCGTCCGCCAGGTCGACGACCAGGGCGCCACCAGCTACGCGTTCTACGACTTCGAACGTGGTTGGGCGCTCGCCGGTTTGGCGATCGCGTTCGCGGTGGTGATCGTGGCGGTGGCGCGGTGGCGCGGGCTGCTGGCCCTGGTGGGCATCGTGGTCGCGTTCGTGGTTTTGGTGACGTTTTTGCTGCCGGCGCTGCGCGACGGCGCGCCGGCGGTGCCGGTGGCGCTGGTCGCGTCGGCGGCCATCCTGTACGCGGTCATCTACCTCGCCCACGGGGTCAACCTGCGGACCAGCGCCGCGCTGCTGGGCACCCTGGCGGCCCTCCTGTTGGCCGCCGGATTATCTTGGGCAGCAATACAGTTGGCGCAGCTGACCGGGCTGTCCGACGAGCAGAACAGCACCGTCAGCGCGTATCTGGGCAGCGTGTCGATCGGCGGGCTGCTGCTGGCCGGGTTCATCATCGGGTCACTCGGTGTACTCAACGACGTGACGGTGACCCAGGCCTCGACGGTGTTCGAGCTCGCCCACCTGGGCGGCTCGCGGCGGGCGATCTTCGTCGGCGCCATCCGGGTGGGGCGCGATCACATCGCCAGCACGGTCTACACCCTGGTGCTGGCCTACGCGGGTAGTTCGCTGCCGCTGCTGTTGCTGTTCAGCGTGGCCAACCGCTCGTTGACCGACGTGTTGACCAGCGAGAGCGTGGCCATCGAGATCGCCCGCTCCGCGGTGGGCGGCATGGCGTTGGCGCTGTCGGTACCGCTGACGACGGCGATCGCCGCGGTGCTGGCCAAACCTACTGAAATCGGCTCCGCTCCAACAGATCCAGCAGATAGCCGCCGTAGCCGGACTTGAGCAGGCTCTGGGCGCGCTCGGCCAGCTCGTCGTCGGTGATCCAGCCACGCCGCCACGCCACTTCCTCGGGCACGCTGACCTTCAGGCCCTGCCGGCGTTCCAGGGTGCGCACGAAGTCGCTGGCATCCAGCAGCGAGTCGAACGTCCCGGTGTCCAGCCAGGCCGTGCCGCGGGCCATCACCTCGACCGAGAGCCGGCCCCGGTTCAGGTAGATCTGGTTGACCTCGGTGATCTCGTACTCGCCGCGCGCCGATTTCTTGAGACCCTTGGCGATTTCGATCACGTCGTTGTCGTAGAAGTACAAACCCGGCACCGCGTAATTGGATTTGGGTGTCTTGGGCTTCTCCTCCAGCGACAGCGCCCTGCCGTCGTCGCTGAATTCGACGACACCGTAAGCCGACGGGTTGGCCACCCAGTACGCGAAAACCGCTCCGCCGCTGATGGATTGAAAGCGGCTCAGGCTGGTACCCAGGCCCGGGCCGTAGAAGATGTTGTCGCCCAACACCAATGCCACCGGCTCGTTGCCGATGTGGTCGGCACCCAGCACGAACGCCTGGGCCAGGCCGTCGGGCTTTTCCTGCGTCACGTAGGTGATGTTGACGCCGAATTGCGAGCCGTCGGCCAGCAGCCGCTGGAAGCCCGCCGCGTCGTGCGGGGTGGTGATCACCAGGATGTCGCGGATGCCGGCCATCATCAGGGTGGACAGCGGGTAGTAGACCATCGGTTTGTCGTAGACCGGCAGCAACTGCTTGCTGATGCCCGTGGTGATGGGATGCAGGCGGGTGCCCGACCCGCCGGCCAGGATGATTCCGCGCATGGATAGCTCCTAATGCCTTGATCGGCCCTACTCGACGGCGTCGGACGCGGTGAGCTCGGTGGCCGCCAGCGCCGAGGCCAGGCTGTCGTGCCGGAACACCGAGGTGACGTGGTCGCGCACGACGCGAAACGCCAACGCGTTGGTGGCCGCCTCCGGACCGTCGGGGCTGGTCGCTTTCTGTTCGGCGACGACGATGCCGTCGTGCACGTACAGCTGGCCGAGCTGGGTGCTCGCCCGATGCGAGCCGGCCCAGGTGCGCAGCGCCTCGTGGCCCTGTGCGGCTCCGTGCGCGTCGCCAATCTCGATGTCATCGCTGGACAGCGCGGTCAACGTCTCGAGGTCCGCGGCGTTGAGGGCGTCATGCCATGCCAGAACGGTGGCGATCTCCGATGTGGTCATGGTGTGCAAATTACCGTGCGGCCCCGCGACTAGAGAGGCGTACGGTCCAACCAGCGCTTCCACACGCCGTCGTCGCCGAACAGCTCGACGCCCGTGTCGGCCAGCGGCCGCCGGCGCAGGATCGCCAGCAGCAGCTCGGTCGCGCCCCCGCGCAACGCGGCGCTGCCCTTGCCGTGCTGGTGTGACCAGGCGACCCGGCCGTCTTCGACGGTGATCGTCCATTCGCCGGCCTCCCCCAGCCCGGGATCGGTGGCATGCAGGTGCAGGGTGTCACCCTCCTCGAGCGGAAGCGGCGCGCCCTGGGCGCCCGCCTGGATCGCCACCCGCTCCAGCCATTCGGTGATGCCGTCGGCCGCCACCTCGGCGTCCAGGGTGTATTCGGCGCCCAGCGCGATCGCCGCGTCGGCCCGATGCACCGCGACCTCGTGCAACCGGCGCCGGATCCACCAGTTCGCCGGGCGCGACCCCAGAAACGTCCAGACCGGCGTTTGGACCCCGGTCAGTTCGACGGCGTCGATCAGCCGCTGGGCGCCGCCGTGCAGCCACGGGATGGCACCGGCGGGATCCGGCGGCGGCTTGCCGCCCTCCACCGTGCGGGGGTCGAGGTAGCTGTCGAGGCGCTGACTCACGATCTGCGCCGCCCAGCGATCGCCGCGCCCGACGTGGCGGAAGAGCTGCCGCAGGGTCCAGTCCGGGCAGGTGGGGACCGGCGTGGACTCGTCGACATCGCGGAAGAGCTCCCCGAAGGCCCGGTTCTCGTCGAGAAATTTTCCGGCATAGTCCACGCGGGTCAGGCTACTCGCCGGGCCGCGCGCCCTGCGGTCCCGCGTGCCTTGCGGCGACACCGGCGCGCACTGCAGACTTGTCGTCGATGTCCGGCCCGCCGAATGCCCTTGTCCCCGAGAGGTGCTCATGCCCGAGGCCAATGTGAGCCTTCCGGTCGCCCGCACGGCGATCCGCGAGTTCTGGGAGCGCGAGGGTGCGCAATACGACCAGCGGGCCGCCCACGGCATCTCCTCGGAACCCGAACGTCGACGGTGGACGGACGCCCTGAGTCCGATCCCGCCGGCTTCCCGCGTGCTCGACGTCGCCACGGGCACCGGCTTTGTCGCGCTGTTGCTGGCCGAGCTGGGCCACCAGGTGACCGGCGTCGACGCATCCGAGGCCATGTTGGCGCACGCTCGCGCCAAGGCCGCCGACGGCCGGGTGGCGGTCACCTTCGTCGAGGGCGTGACCGAGAAGCTGCCGTTCGCCGACGCCAGTTTCGATGCCGTGACGGCCCGGCACTTCATCTGGACGGTGCTCGAGCCGCGGCGGGCCTTCGCCGAATGGCGCCGGGTGCTGGCCCCGCGTGGGCTGGTGATCGCCGACATTTCGCTGAATCCCCATGTGGCCGGGCATCACTACGCCGACGACGTCGCTGCCAGCCTGCCATTCCGTGAGATCCCGGATCCGGCACCGGTTGCCGACGCGCTGCGCTCGGCCGGGTTCGACGACGTCGACGTCGAGCTCTTCGACGACGGCGGCGAATACCCCCGCGCGGTGCTGTACGCCCGCACATGTTCGACTGAACCTGTTGTGCGGCAAGCTAATTGACATCGTGCGGCATGCGTGCCGGCATCCGACGGTGAATCGTTTGCGTTCAATCTGATTCCAACCGTCGCCGGCCGCGGGAAACCGCGCTGAGCTGGGCGGGCGCCGCGGATGATCCCCGCGGCGGGAAGGGCTGCGCTCGACCGGGACCCGGCACGGCAATGAAGATGGGGCGCGCGGGCGATCGTCGTCGCTGCGGTCTCTGTGTGCCCCACTCGCGCCGCTCATTTCGCCCGTCACGACGCTTGCGCGTGGACCCGGCCGGCCGACCATCGGAGACCCTCAATGACGATCGCAGCGCAGGGCAGCACCGATCTTTCGGCCCCGCCCGGCGGCGAGGAAGCCGGACCCGGCATGCGCCGGGTGGCCCTGGCCAGCCTCGCCGGCAGCGTGCTGGAGTGGTACGACTTCTTCCTCTACGGCTTCGCGGCCACCCTGGTCTTCGGTCCGCTGTTCTTCCCGCGCGCCTCCTCGACGGCCGGAGTGCTTGCCGCGCTTGGCACTTTCGCCGTCGGCTTCGTCGCCCGGCCGCTGGGCGGCGTGTTGTTCGGGCACCTGGGCGATCGCCTCGGGCGCAAGAAGATGCTGGTGGCCACGCTGTTGATCATGGGGATCCCGTCCTTTCTGATCGGACTGCTCCCCAGCTACGCCGCGATCGGCTGGGCGGCGCCCGCCTTGCTGGTGCTGTTGCGTTTCCTGCAGGGCGTCGGGCTGGGCGGTGAGTGGGCCGGGGCGGTGCTGGTGGTCACCGAGACCAGCCCCCAACACCGCAGCGGCTTCTGGGGATCGCTGGTGCAGACGGGCTCGGCCGTCGGCCAGGGGTTGGCCACCGGATCGCTGTTCATCCTGGCCTCGACGCTCAGCGAGCACAGCTTCGTGACCTGGGGCTGGCGGGTGCCGTTCCTGTTCGGCCTCGCGCTCGGTGTCGTGGGCCTGTTCATCCGGTTGCGGGTGATCGAGTCACCGGAGTTCACCGCGCTGCGGCGCAGCGGCGAGCTGTCACCGTTCCCGTTGCGCGAGGCGGTTCGCCAGCACGGCCGCACGATGCTGATCTGCTTTGCGGTCTATCTCGGCGGCGTGACGGTCCCGTTCTTCATCGAGACCGTGTTCCTCACCGGCTACGGCACCAAAACCCTTGGCCTGCCATCATCTTCGGTGCTGCTGGGCATCTCGGCCGTGCACGTCACCGTGTTCTGGGCGTTGACCGTACTGGGCGGTTGGCTCGCCGATCGCTACGGCGCAGACAAGGTGATCCGCGGCGGCCTGCTCGCATTGCTGACGCTGCCCGCTGCGGGGCTGCTGGCGGTGCTGGCCGCCTCGGCGACGCTGCCGTCGCTGCTGACAACCGAGGTGCTGATCGGCGCGCCGCTGTGGGTCGTCTGGGGCGCGCTGCCCAAATACCTCGCCGAGTCCTTCCCCGCCCGGGTGCGCTACACCGGAATGTCGTTGTCCGGCCAGAGCTCCACCATCATCGGCGGGCTCATTCCGCTGCTGCTCACCTCGGTGGTGGCCCACTACGGCGGGGCGTTGTGGCCGGTCGCGGTGACCACCACCGCCGTGGCGGCTATCGGCCTGCTCGCGTCACAGGTGGGCTCACCGGCCCACGCCCGCGAGCGGGCGTCAGGCAGCCCCGAAGTACTCGCCCTCTAGCGGCTCCGAGCGGCGTCCGTCGGGCCCCACCGGGATGTCGCCGACCAGCGTGATGCGGTGCAGCACCCGCTCCTGGCCCAGGTGCTCGTAATCGCGCGGGGCGAGGTGCAGCGTGGCCCGATTGTCCCAGAACGCAACGCTTCCCGGCTCCCACTTGAACCGGACCGAGTACTCCGGCCGGGCGATCTGCTCGAACAACAGGTCCAGGACGTACCGGCTTTCCCGGGGCGACAGGTCGACGATCTCCCGGGTGAAGAACTGATTGACGTAGACCACCTTCTCGCCGGTCTCGGGATGCACCCGGACCACCGGATGGATCGACGCCAGCGGATTGCTGCGCACCAGGTCCCCGATCTTGGCGCCGCTGCGCTCGAAGGACAAGGTGGCGCCGAACCGGTGCTCGGCGCGCAGCCCGTCGATGAATTCGCGAACCAACGGCGAAAGGCCTTGGTAGACGGCCGCCACATTGGTGAACAGCGTGTCACCGCCGAAGGGCGGGACCACTTCGGCGCGCAGTATCGAATGCGACGGCGGGTTGATCAGAGGTGTCACATCGGCATGCCAGTTGGGGCCGTTCCAGCCCTCCTTATGCCGGTACTCCGAACCGTACCGGCGGTCGTAGGCGGCCGGCGACACGGTATGGATCTGCGGGAAACCCTCGGGCGCGGAATCGCCTTCGTAGGGATGGGCCGAGGTGACCTCACCGAATTGGGCACCGAAAGCGATCTGCGCGGCGTGGTCGAGCTCCTGGTCGCGGAAGAACACCACCTTCCACCTGTGCAGGGCCGACCGGATGACGTCCTTTTCCGCTTCGCTCAGCGGCGCGGCCAGGTCGACGCCGTCGATCACGGCTCCCGTCCAGCCCGACAGCGGAACGACTTCGATATTGGTTTCGGTGGCAGCGGTCGTCGTCAAATCGCTCAATCCTGTCAAGTGTTTGAAAATGCATGCGGTATAGCCTTTTTGAGGCTATCGACAATGCCACCACCGGCAAGCGTTTGTATCGTGCTGAAGCAAAGCCCGCAGCGCTCGGCGTCAGGGCCGCGGCGCGCCCAGGCGGTAGACCCGCCAGCCCGCCCGCTGCCAGCGGGCGGCGTCCAGGCAGTTGCGGCCGTCCACGATGACGCGGGCGCGGACCCGGTCGGCCAGGTCGTCGGGATCCATGTCGACGAACTGGCGCCATTCGGTGAGCACCAGCACCGCATCGGCGCGCTCGCAGGCCTCTTCGACCGAGACCGCGTAGTTCAGCGTCGGGAATAGTCGCTGCGCGTTGTCCAGGGCCTTGGGGTCATAGACGTTGACGGCGGCCCCGTTGAGCTGCAGCTGACCCGCGACGTTGAGCGCGGGTGAGTCACGCACATCGTCGGATTCGGGTTTGAAGGCGGCACCGAGGACGGCGATGTTGGCGCCCAGCAGCGAGCCGCCGCAGGCCGCGCTGGCCAGTTCCACCATTCGGGTGCGGCGGCGCATGTTGATGCTGTCGACCTCGCGCAGGAACGTCAGCGCCTGGTCGGCGCCCAGCTCGCCGGCGCGCGCCATGAAGGCCCGGATGTCCTTGGGCAGGCAGCCTCCGCCGAAACCCAAACCGGCATTGAGGAATTGGCGTCCGATCCGTGGGTCGTAGCCGAGCGCATCGGCCAGCAGGCTGACGTCCGCGCCGGCCGCCTCGCACACCTCGGAAATGGCGTTGATGAACGAAATCTTCGTTGCCAGAAAGGCATTGGCGGAAACCTTGACCAGCTCCGCGGTCTGCAGATCCGTCACCAGGAACGGCACCCCGGCGTCGAGCAGCGGACCGTACAGCTCGCGAACGGCGGCCTCGGCGCGCGTCGAATCCGGTTTGATGCCCAGCACGATCCGGTCCGGGTTGAGGGTGTCCTGTACGGCGTAGCCTTCGCGAAGGAACTCCGGGTTCCAAGCGATTTCGACGTCGACCCCTTGGGGAGCCAGCCCGGCGGCCCGCTGGTTGAGCTCGGCCGCGGTGCCCACCGGAACCGTCGACTTGCCGACCAGCACCGCCGAGGTCGTCAGCCGCGGCACCAGCGCATCGATGACGGCATACACGTGGCGCAGATCAGCGCCGTATTCGCCCTTCTTCTGCGGGGTGCCCACGCCCAGGAAGTGCACGTCCGCGAAGTCGGCGGCCGCGTCATAGTCGGTGCTGAACCGTAGTCGACCGGCGGCCAGGTTCTCCTGCAACAGCTTTCGCAGGCCTGGCTCGTAGAAGGGGATGTCGCCCCCGGCGAGCTTGGCCACCTTGCCGGGGTCGATGTCGATCCCGAGCACGTCGTGTCCCAGAGCCGCCATCCCAACCGCGTGGGTGGCACCGAGGTAACCCGTGCCGAACACGGTGCATCGCATACAACCGGTGTAGGCGGCCCCGATGAGCTGACTGCATCGCAGGGCTGATCGGGAGGCAAACGGCAGATGACAGATGGCTGCCGTCAGGCCCTAGGCGCTCGCTGGGGGTTAGTGGCGACCGAAACCGCCGTGACCTCCGCCGAAGCCGGGGAAGCCGCCACCGCCGCCGCCGTGGCCACCGCCGCCGCCGGGGAGTCCGGGGAAGCCGCCGCCGCCACCACCGTGTCCGCCGCCACCGTGCGGCCCGTCGTCACCGCCGCCGTGCGGACCGAAGCCGCCTCCGGGGGGTCCACCAAAGCCCGGCCCGCCAAGGCCCGGGATCGGCAGCGGGATGGGCACCGGGATAGGCGCCACCGCGGGCGGAGGGGGCGGCGGAGCCACCGGCACCGGAGCGGGAGCCTCCGGCACCGGCACGGGTGCGGGAGCCGCCGGCGCGGGAGCCGGAGCGGGCGCCTCGGGGGCGGGAGCGGGCGCCGGGGCGGCCGCCGGAGCTGGAGCGGGCGCCTCGGGCGCCGGAGCGGGTGCCGCGGGCGCGGGTGCCTGCTCGGGAGCGGGAGCCGCGGGCGCGGGAGCCGGCCGGGTGGGCGCCACCACGACGTTCTGATTCGGGCTGGGCCGCACGTTGGCCGTCGGCCGGATGGCGATGGCCAACGACACGACCAGCGCCACCACCCCGATGACGAAGATCGCCGCCACCGCGCTTCCGACCAGCCGGAACGAGCTGCGCTCGTGGTAGTCCGCGTCGACCAGCGCCGTCGCGGCGGTCTGCGAGCCGGTGAAGAACTCGTCGGGATCGTCGGGCACGGCGCTGTAGGCGAGTCCGTCCGCGCCGGCCTCACCCGGGGTTTCGAAGTAGCCCGGCGCCACGGCCAACGGGTTGATCGCGCCGGTGCCGGGATCCTGCGCGTAGGCCAGGGCCGCGGTGGACGACGAGAACAGCGGGGCGTTCGCCGACGCCAGCGCCGCGCCGCGGGCCAGGGCCGTGTCCGGCTCCTCGGGCGCCGTCAGCGGCAGCGTGGTCGCCGCCTCGAGGGCGGGCTTGATCATCGGGATGTCGATGCCGGAGCCGACGACGAACACGGCGTCCGGGCGCGTCTCCAAGTTCTCCGCGCTGGACACCATCGCGGCCAGCTGGGCGACGGCCGCCTCGTCGTCGGCGGGCAGGGCCTGCCGCTGGACGTCGGCGACGGATCCGTCGGCGCTGTTGACGACCGCCAGCGTCGCGGTGTCGGGCTCGATGTAAAGCAGCGCCGTATTCGCGTAGTTGGTCTGGTGACCCACCGCCTGCGCCAGCGCGGCCGCGGCCAAAAAGGCGGAGACGAGCATCACATTTTCGACCTTGTGGGCCGCCAGCTTGTCGCGCAGCGCGGCGGCCTCGAGCGGGTCGGTGAACGTGACGCCGGTCGACGCCAGTTGATAGCCGCCCTCTGCCGCGCCCTGACGGGTCCCCAAGATGGCCGAAACTACCTGGTCCGAGGCGGTTACCGTTGCTGCATCGGCAGCGGCGGCGACGTCGAAATTGTCTTCGTCGACGGTCGCGCCGTCGCCGTTTTCCCCCTCGACCAGCACCATCCGGACTGCCGTCGGCGCCATCGACACACCAAGTACGGTGTCCAAAGCTCCTCCAATAGTCGGTTGCTAGCCAATAACGGTGAGGGCGGGCCTCGTCGCACGCATTGGTGGCGCGAGAGATCGCTTGGTCCCCACCGTTATTCCCCTAGTAACCCGATTTTACGCTCGTTCGCCGCCGCGGGGGTGGCCCGGGACCGGGCCTCGGCCGGCCTACGGGGACGGAATCCCAGGCCCCAGATGGCGGTGCAGCCAGTCGTCCAGGTTGTGGTGGTCGCCGGAATGCGGTGAGGGCTGCGGCGGCGCCTCGCTGGCCGCGGCGAACGCGAAGCTGGGCGCGCCGCGAACGGTCGCGATGAGCGCCACGCAGACCGCCTCGGCCGCGGCGGCCGAGCTCGCCTACAGCGCCGAGGACGACCCGGCCTCCGACGCCCACCGGCTCTCGGGCACCCCGGCGCAGCAGCGCCGCAGCCGCAAGTCGATCGTGACCATCGCCGCCGTCGCGGCGGTGTTCGTCGGCGGCGTCGCGGCGTTGACGCTGGCACTGATCTTCGGGAATCGGCCGCCCGCGGACCAGCGGCCCGACGTCGGCACGGATGTCGTCGCGCCGCACCATCCGGACTGCCGTCGGCGCCATCGACACACCAAGTACGGTGTCCAAAGCTCCTCCAATAGTCGGTTGCTAG
>NZ_LZKY01000365.1:0-797 GCF_001673055.1 Mycobacterium sp. 1245801.1 | reverse complement strand
GCCAGCACATGCTCATCCTCACCCACCCGGAAAAGCCGCGCCCGCACCGGAATCTCCCGCGCCAGATCGAACGGGTGTCTCACCATTTCCTCAATGGCCCCGCCCAGCTGCGCCACCGACCAGGAGGCGGCGTCAACGACGTCCCAACCCGCATCGGCCTGCTCGGCAGAAATGACCACCTGCTGTGGCGTTCCGCCGGGCGCTACAAACAAGGTGCGCAGGGTCTCGTGGCGGGCCACCACATCAGCCAGGGCCGCCCCCAACGCCTCGGCCTTCAAATCGCCTTGCAGTCGCAGCACCACCGGCATGTTGTAGACCGGCGACGGCCCCTGCAACTGGTCGATGAACCACAACCGCGACTGCGCAAACGACAACGGAACAACCGCAGGCCGCGCGACCGGGATTAAAGCCGACTGTGGCCGCCGCCTCGCATCACTGATACGCGGCGCCAACCGGGCCACCGTCGGCGCCTCGAACACCGCCCGCACCGAAAGGTCGGCGCCCAAGTTCGCGTTGACCGCGGCGACCAGACGCATCACCGCCAACGAATCCCCGCCCAGGTCGAAGAACGAGTCGTTGATCCCGACCCGCTGCACGCCCAGGACGTGGGCGTAGATGTGGGCGAGGATCTCTTCGATGGGATTGCGGGGAGGCTGATATTCAGCAGCGCTGTATTCGGGTGCGGGTAGCGCGCGGGTGTCGAGTTTGCCGTTGACCGTTAGCGGCATGGCGTCGAGGACCACGATCGCAGCCGGCACCATATAGGCCGGCAACAGCTCACCCAGCCGAGCACGAGC
>NZ_LZKY01000364.1:0-41245 GCF_001673055.1 Mycobacterium sp. 1245801.1 | reverse complement strand
TGTTCTTCGGTTTCGATGACCATCAGCGCGCCGGCCTCGCCGAAGACGAAGCCGGTGCGGTCGCGGTCGAACGGGCGGCAGGCCCCCACCGGGTCGTCGTTTTTGGTCGACATCACGATGCGCATCTGGGCGAATGCCGCGATCGGCACCGCCTCGATACGGGTTTCCACGCCACCGCAGATAGCGATGTCGGCCTCACCGAAGACGATGTTGCGCCAGGCCTGCGCGATGCCCTCGGATCCCGACGCGCACGCCGACACCGGCGTGATCACGCCGGCCTTGGCCTGGCGCTCCAGGCCCACCGCCGCCGAGGCGCCGTTGGGCATGTACTTCTGCACCCCGAGCGGAGAGACGGCCTTCATGCCACGAGCGCGCATGTCGTCGTAGCTGAAGACCATCTCTTCCGACGACCCCAGGCCGGTGCCGATGGACACCATCAGCCGGTTGGGATCGACCTCGGGAGAGCCGGCGTTCTCCCAGACCCGCCGGCCCAGAATGGTGGACATCCGCTGCAGATAACCCGTCCGACGCAGCTCGATACGGGTCATTTGGCTGTCGAATTCTTCCAGCAGGTGTCCGCCGATGCGCACCGGCAGGTCGAACTCCTCGACGAATGGATCCTCGAGTTTGCGGATACCACTTTGGCTGTCCAGCAACAGCTTCCAGGTGTTCTCGGCGTCAGTAGCCAACGCGGTCGTCATGGCGACGCCAGTGACGACCACGTTCGGGAGCGTTTTCCCGGTAACCAGCTCTGTCATGGGTCTTGCGAACGTTCCTTCCATGTTGTCCGGCTCCTCCGCGGGCCTGCTGCGGCCCGCGTCGTCGCCGGACGTAGTACTCAGTACCGCCCGAAGGCGAGTGCCACGTTGTGACCACCGAACCCGAACGAGTTGTTGATCGCGTATTGGAAATCGCCGTAGCGAGGTTCGCCCGCGACAACATCCAGATCGATTTCGGGATCGGGTGTTTCGTAGTTGAGTGTTGGCGGTATCACGCCGTCCCGAAGGCTCAATACCGTGAGGACAGATTCCAGAGCCCCGACGGCACCGATGGAGTGCCCCAGGGCCGACTTCGGTGCGTACACCGCCGCTTGCTCGCAGCCGGCGACCCGGATGGCGTTCGCCTCGGCGGTGTCACCGATCGGCGTTGCCGTCCCGTGCGCGTTGACGTGGTCAATGTCCTTGGGGGACAACCCCGCCAACTCGAGCGACCGTTGCATCGCCCGGCCGGCGCGCACGCCATCCGCCGCGGGCGCCACCATGTGGAACGCGTCCGAGGTGATGCCGGCGCCCAGCAACCGGGCCAGCGGCTTGGCGCCGCGGGCCTTGGCGTGCTCCTCGGTCTCGATGATCATCAGGGCCCCAGCCTCGCCGAACACGAAGCCGTCGCGGTCCTTGTCGAACGGCCGCGATGCGCGCTCGGGCTCGTCGTTGCGAGTGGACATGGCCCGCATCATGGAGAACGCCGCGATCGGCAGCGCCTCGATGGGACCCTCGACCCCGCCGCAGACGGCGAAATCGGCGTCACCCATTGCGATCTGGCGCCACGCGTGCGCGATCGCCTCCGAGCCGGACGAGCACGCCGACACCGGGGTGATCACCCCGGCGCGGGCGCCCAGCTGCAGGCCCACCACCGCCGCGGCGCCGTTGGGCATGATCATCTGAACGGCGAGCGGCGACACCTTGCGGGGGCCGCCCTCGTTCATCAGGTCGTAGCTCTCCACGATCCTTTCGGCGCCACCGAGACCGGTGCCGACCACGACCGAGAACCGGTCGGGGTCGACCTCCGGGCTGCCGGCCGACTCCCACAGCTGAGTGCTGAGCAACTTCGCCAGCCGCTGGACGTAGGACATGCGCCGCAAGTCGAGCCTGCTCATGTGCTCGTCGATGGGCTCCTTGAGGTGGCCACCGATCTTGACGGGCAGGTCCCACTTGGTGATGAACTCGTCTTCGAGGACGTGGATGCCGCTTTCGCCGGCCAACAAACCCTTCCACGTGCTCTCGATGTCCGGCGCGATCGACGTCGTCGCCGTGACGGCGGTTACCACAACGTTGGGGTAACCGCCATTAGCAGTGGAAGGCTTGCTCACTTGCTGTCCGCTTCCAGCCTCGACTTGACGTTGGCGACCGCCTCGGGGTTCTCGGTCTCCAGCTTGGCGCGCAGCGCCTCGGCAGCCTCGGGGTTCTCTTCCTCGAGCTTCTGGATGTAGGAGACGACGTCACCAACGGTGCGCAGACCGGCGAGGTCCTCGTCAGGGATCTTGACGCCGTACTTGTCCTCGGTCTGCACGGCGATCTCGACCATCGACAGCGAGTCGATGTCCAGGTCGTCGACGAACGACTTCTCCGGGGTGACCTCGGAGGGCTCGATACCGGTCACCTCTTCGATGATCTCGGCGATACCGGCGATGATTTCTTCCTGGCTGACAGCCACAGCTTTCTTCCCTTCGTAATGTGTTGTGTGTTAGTCGAATTGACGTGATATGCGGTTGTACTGGTTGTGCAACTGGCCGAGCTGGCTTTAGAGCTCGGCCAAAGCGTCCAGGTCTGCGGGCGACTTGACGGCACGTGCCGTAACCCCCCGAAGTTCTCGTTTGGCGATACCGGTGAGCGTGCCCGCGGGCGGGAACTCCACGGCCGCAGTGACTTCCAGGTCACGCAGCGTCGCGGTGCACAGATCCCAGCGCACCGGCTGGGTCAGCTGAGAGACCAGCGCCTCCATCGCCGCGGCCGCCGAGGCGACCGGCTTACCGTCGCGGTTGGACAGCAGCGTGGCGGTGGGCTCGGACGTCTGGACGGCGGCCGCCGCGGCGGCGTAGCCGTCGAGCGCCGACGCCATGTACTTGGTGTGGAACGCCCCGGCCACCCCGAGCGCGCGCACCCGGGCCTTTTCCGGCGGGTCCTCGGCCAGCTTCTCCAGCGCGGTCAGCGGGCCTGCGGCGACGATCTGTCCCGTGGCGTTGCGGTTGGCGGGGAAGAGGTCGAGCTGCTCGAGGCGGGCCAGCACCTCGCCCTCGTCGCCACCGAGCACCGCGGACAT
The DNA here is from genome assembly GCF_001673055.1 of Mycobacterium sp. 1245801.1. Lineage (NCBI taxonomy): Bacteria > Bacillati > Actinomycetota > Actinomycetes > Mycobacteriales > Mycobacteriaceae > Mycobacterium > Mycobacterium sp. 1245801.1. Next base: position 38,206 of record NZ_LZKY01000364.1, on the reverse strand, counting down.
GCCGGTCGGCTCGACGGCGCAAGCTTTGGCCATCTCGGCGCCGCGGGTGGCGGCCAGCGCGACGGCGTCGTCGGCGGCGATCACGCCGGCGATCGCGTAGGCGGCGATCTCTCCGACGGAGTGGCCGGCGACGACCAGTTCCGCGTCCGACAACAGGCCGCGCCTGGTCAGCTCTTGGTGGGCCAGCAGCGTGGCGGCCACGACCAGCGGCTGGGTGACCGCGGTGTCGGTGATCTCTTCGGTCGATGCGGTGGTGCCCAGGCGCACGAGGTCGAGGCCACTGGCCTTGGACCACAGCGCCAACTGGTCAGCGGCGCCGGCGAGCTCCAGCCATGGCGAGAGCATCCCCTCGGTCTGCGAACCCTGTCCGGGCGCAAGCAATGCAATCACGTGTTTAAGAGAACACTGTGGAAACGGTTTTGGCGGGTGTAACAGATTATGAACCTCGTCTTAGGTTTTTGTGTACTCCCTACAAAACGGCTCCGTAAGCTACGGGTTTGATATCGTGCCGCGACCTGTTGCCTGGGTCACTATCTTCCGAATTGCCCCGCCACCGCCGCTTTCACCGGCAGCGGAACCGCAGGCATGGCGTGGGTGGCGGCGCTGGTGGGTTGGGCCGGGTAGTTGAGCTGGCCGACCGTCGCCGCCACTCGCAGCACATATGCATCACGGGGCTGCATGGGATCGCGGCCGGTGAAGTCGGTGATCCGCTTGAGCCGGTAGCGCACGGTGTTTGGATGAACGAACAACTTTCTGGCACACGCCTCAATCGCGCCGCCACAATCTAAGTAAGCGTCAAGAGTTTCGATCAGCGTCGGACCCGCGTCGGCGAGCGGGCCCATCACGTCGGTGTGCAGCGCCACGATGGCCGACGCATCGCCCATCAGGGCGCGTTCGGGTAGCAGTTCGCGCGCCGGCACGGGACGTGGCGCGCCGCGCCAGCCCCCGACGGCGTTCATGCCGGAGATCGCCTCGCTGGCGCTGTGATAGGCAGCCGTCAGCATCGGCGCGGTGGGCCCGACGACCACCGGGCCGTCGGCGAACGCCACCAGCAGATCGCCCAGGAATTTGTCGGTCGGCGACAATTGGCCGGACACGATCGCGACCAGCCAGGTGCCGTGCACGTCGGTGAGGGCCGCGCGCCCGTGCTGTGCGGCGATGTCGCGGACGCGCTGGCTGGCCCGTTCGCTGTCGTCGGGACCGGTGGATCCGTCGCGCCCGGGGGCCGGGGTACCGACCACGACCGTCGCCGGCGCGGTGGTGTCCCAGTTCAGCGCCGCGGCGCGGGACAGCAGCTCCGGGCCCGTGTCGCCGCGGACCACCGCATCGACGACGCTGGCCTCCATCCGGCTGTCCCACGCCCCGCGCGCCTCGGCCGCGTTCGCGTAGGCGGTCGCGGCCGTGAACGCCAGGTCGCGGCTGTACTTCAGGATGCCGACCGTCAGCGCCGTCAGCTGCTCTTCGGAGCGGGCCAGCAGCGGGACGACCTCCTCGAAGAAGTCCATGGTCACGCGCGCCATGTCGACGCTGTGGCGCAACGCGATGCGGCGGGCGAGGTCCTGGGGCACCAGTTCGAAGGCCTGCGCGGTGTGGCTGACGTTGCTGTGCGGGTCTTGCATCCACTCGGCGAAGTTGTTGATCGCCGTCTGCACCACCAGCGCCATGCTGGCCCGCTGCGATGCTTCAAGGTCGGCGAAGAACGGCAACCGATCGCCCATGACCGAGACCGCCTCGGTGGCCAGCCGGCCGGAGTACTGCTTCAGCCGCCGCAGCACCGACTCCGGCACCGTGTCGAGCAACTCCAGCGGCGATCGGGGCTGCTTGGCGAACGGACCGGCGAAGGGGTTGTCATTCACCCCTAAAACCTACGCGACTTTTCTGGAAGTTTCCGCCAAAGGCGGGGCGTGGCGTTCTTAAGGACGCCTCAATGCGTTGGCCTGAGCGGCCGGTGGGGCGTCGAGCGTGAAACTACCTTCACACTCGGCGCCCAACGTGAAACTACCTTCACGCTCGACGCGGGCCACGCCGTGCACAGGCGGGGTTCAGGCCACTCCGGGGTCGGACGTCTGCTCCGGGGCCGCCTGCACGTCGTCGATCTTGTACTGACGGGCGGCCGCGACCGGCACCGAGGGGTCGATCTCGCCGTCGCGCGCCAGCGCCTCGAGCACCGCGACCACCTGCGACTCGGCGTCGGTGTTGAAGTACCGCCGCGCCGCCGGCCGGGTGTCGGAGAAGCCGAACCCGTCGGTGCCCAGGGTGACGAAGGTGCCCGGCACCCAGGGCCGGATCTGCTCGGGGACGGCGCGCATCCAGTCCGAGACGGCGACGACGGGACCGCTGATGTTCGACAGGGCCTGGGTGACGTACGGGACACCGGCCGGCCGGTCCGGGTGGCGCAGCCTCGCCCTGTCGACGGCCACGCCGTCGCGGTTCAGCTCGCCCCAGCTGGTCACCGACCACACGTCGGCGGCGACGTCCCACTCCGCGGCCAGCATCTCGGCCGCCTTCAGCGCCGAGGGCATCGCCACCCCCGAGGCCAGGATCTGCGCCTTGTTGGCCCGCTGTTCGGTGGCGACGTGGTAGCGGTAGAGGCCCCGCAAGACGCCCTCGGGATCGAAGTTCTCCGGCTCGGGCGGCTGCACGTACGGCTCGTTGTAGATGGTGATGTAGAAGAACACGTCCTCCGGGTTCTCCCCGAACATCCGCGCCAGCCCGCTTTCCACGATGTAAGCGATTTCGTAGGCGAAGGCCGGGTCGTAGGCGACCACCGCGGGGTTGGTACTGGCCAGCAGCAGCGAGTGGCCGTCGGCGTGTTGCAGCCCTTCGCCGGTCAGCGTGGTGCGCCCCGCGGTGGCTCCGAGCAAGAACCCGCGTGCCATTTGGTCTGCGGCGGCCCATAATCCGTCGCCGGTGCGCTGGAAGCCGAACATCGAATAGAAGATGTAGATCGGGATCATCGGCTCGTTGTGGGTGGCATACGACGTGCCCGCCGCGATGAACGACCCCACCGACCCGGCTTCGTTGATGCCCTCGTGCAGGATGTGCCCGGCTTCGCTTTCCTTGTAGGCCAGCATCAGCTCGGCGTCCACGGCGGTGTACAGCTGGCCGTTGCGGTTGTAGATCTTCAGCGACGGGAACCACGAGTCCATGCCGAAGGTGCGCGCCTCGTCGGGAATGATCGGCACGATCCGCGGCCCAACTTCTTTGTCCCGCAACACTTCTTTGAAGGTCCGCACCGTCGCCATGGTGGTGGCGACCTCCTGGGTACCCGATCCCTTCTTCAGCGCGGCGTAGGTCTCGCGCCCGGGCAGCCGCAACGCCTTGGCCTTCGTCCGTCGCTCGGGCAAGAACCCGCCGAGGGTGCGCCGGCGGTCGACCATGTAGCGGATCTCCTCGGCGTCCGAGCCGGGGTGGTAGTAGGGCGGCAGGTAGGGGTCCTCTTCGAGCTGCGCGTCGCTGATCGGGATCCGGATCGCGTCGCGGAAGTCCTTAAGGTCTTGCAGCGCAAGCTTTTTCATCTGGTGCGTGGCGTTGCGGCCCTGGAAATGCGCACCCAGCGAATAGCCCTTGATGGTCTTGGCCAGGATCACCGTGGGCTGACCCTTGTGGTCGACGGCGGCGCGATAGGCGGCGTAGACCTTGCGATAGTCGTGGCCGCCGCGCTTGAGGTTCCAGATTTCGGAATCGCTCATGTTCTCCACGAGCGCCTTGGTGCGCGGGTCGCGGCCGAAGAAGTGATCGCGCACGTAGGCGCCGTCGTTGGCCTTGTACGTCTGGTAGTCCCCGTCTGGGGTGGTGTTCATCAGGTTCACCAGCGCGCCGTCGCGGTCGGCGTGCAGCAGGGCATCCCATTCGCGGCCCCAGACCACCTTGATGACGTTCCAGCCGGCGCCGCGGAAGAACGACTCCAGCTCCTGGATGATCTTGCCGTTGCCGCGCACCGGGCCGTCGAGGCGCTGCAGGTTGCAGTTGACGACGAACGTCAGGTTGTCCAGGCCCTCCAGCGCCGCGACGTGCGCCAGGCCGCGGCTTTCGGGCTCGTCCATCTCGCCGTCACCCAGAAAGCACCACACGTGCTGGTCGGAGGTGTCCTTGATGCCGCGGTCGTGCAGGTAATGGTTGAACCGCGCCTGGTAGATGGCGTTGAGCGGGCCCAGACCCATCGACACAGTCGGGAATTCCCAGAAGTCGGGCATCAGCCGCGGGTGCGGGTAGGAGGGCAGTCCGCCGCCCCCGGCGTGGCTGTGCTCCTGCCGGAAGCCGTCCATCCGGTCGGCGGTGAGCCGGCCCTCCAGGAAGGCGCGCGCGTAGATGCCGGGGGAGGCGTGGCCCTGGATGAACACCTGGTCGCCGCCGCCGGGGTGCGATTTGCCGCGGAAGAAGTGGTTGAAGCCGACCTCGTAGAGCGCCGCGGACGAGGCGTAGGTCGAAATGTGGCCGCCCACACCGACTCCCGGGCGCTGGGCGCGGTGCACCATGACGGCGGCGTTCCACCGGATCCACGCTCGGTAGCGCCGCTCGACGTCCTCGTCGCCGGGAAACCACGGCTCCAGCTCGGTCGGGATGGTGTTGACGTAGTCGGTGGAGGTCAGCGACGGGATGGCGACTCGCTGCTCGCCGGCCCGCTCCAGCAATCGCAGCATCAGGTAGCGCGCCCGCGACGGGCCGGAGCGCTCCAGCAGTTCATCGAAGGACTCCAGCCACTCCGACGTCTCTTCGGGATCGATGTCGGGGAGGTAGGAGGCCACCCCCTCGCGGATCACCCGAACCCGGTCGGGTTCGGTTGCGCCGTTGGGGTTTGTGGCCAGATCGTGGCGCACGAACTCAGTTGTCAACGCACTACTCCTGTTGTTGGCGGAATGTGTGCCGTAACGGGTGGGTCGCACCCTGCCCACCATCGTGCCGCACCGGCGTTGCGCGCGGATAGCCGACGTCGGGTAGCCGGCTCGGCGTCGGCCGGCGAACACCAACTCGGCGGGTCTGGGGCAAGCGGCGGGGTCACCCGGTAACGTCTGGCTTGTGCTCATCCGGTGGCGTGCCGTCCCTCAGACGCAGGTGGGGGACTTCCCCCGGCGCGGGGCTTTGGCCCTCGGGTGTCTCGCGGTGGCGTTGATGGGCATCGTCGGATGCACCTCCGTCACCAACGGCACGGCAACGCCCGACACCAAGGTGGCTCCGGCCTATCGGCAGTCGGTGTCGGCGTCGGTGTCCGCGTCGTCGGCGACGTCGAGCGTCCGCGAATCGCAGCGGCAGCAATCGCTGACCACCAAGGCCGTCCGCACCGCCTGCGCCACGCTGATCACCACCAGCAAGAACGCGATCGACAAGACCAACGAATTCGTCAAGGCGTTCAACGCGGGCCGGGGCACCGGACCGACCGAGGGCCCGGCCATCGACGCCCTCAACGACAGCGCCACCACGGTGGGCAACAGCTTCAGCGACGCGATGTCGCAGCAGATCAAGGACGCGTTCAACGCCTACATCGACGCCGCACGCGCCGTGGCCAACGCCATTGGGACGCACGCGGGGACGTCGGAATTCAACAAACGGGTCGATCAGCTCAACGACACGAAAAAGAACGCAGTAAAACTGTGCCTGGCAACCTGATGATGCGGAAGTATGGACCGAGTTCTGGCTGTGCGACGATAATCGCGAATCGCACAGCGTTCGGACGTTGAAGGAGGCTCCACGGTGGTCGCGGCGGATCACGCCCCGAGCTACGCTCGCAAACTGGGCATCCAACCCGACCATGTTGTCCAGGAGTGGGGCTGGGACGAAGACACCGACGACGAGATCCGCGCTGCGGTCGAGGAAGCCTGCGGCAGCGACCTACTCGACGAGGACACCGACGAGGTAGTCGACGTCGTACTGCTGTGGTGGCGCGACGGTGACGGCGACCTGGTGGACACCCTGATGGACGCGATCACTGCGCTGGCCGAAGACGGCGTGATCTGGGTGCTGACCCCGAAGACCGGCAAGCCGGGCCACGTTCTGCCCGCCGAAATCGCCGAGGCCGCACCCACCGCCGGTTTGATGCCGACCTCGTCGGTGAACCTGGGCGACTGGAGCGCTAGCCGGTTGGTACAGCCCAAATCCCGGGCCGGGAAGCGTTGATGCTGTCCGTCGGCACCCCCGCCCCGGATTTCACTTTGCGCGACCAGAACCAGCAGCGAGTCACGCTGAGCTCCTATCGGAACGCCAAGAACGTGCTGCTGGTGTTCTTCCCGTTGGCGTTCACCGGGATCTGCCAGGGCGAGCTGGATCAGTTGCGTGACCACCTGCCCGATTTCGAGAACGACGACAGCGCGACGCTGGCCATCTCGGTGGGACCGCCACCCACGCACCGGGTCTGGTCGCTGGACAGCGGCTTCACCTTTCCGGTGTTGTCGGACTTCTGGCCGCACGGCGCCGTCAGCCAGAGCTACGGCGTGTTCAACGAGGACGCCGGCTACTCCAACCGCGGGACGTTCGTGGTCGACCGGTCCGGGATCATCCGCTTCGCCGAGATGAAGCAGCCCGGCGAGTCGCGCGACCAGCGGCTCTGGACCGAAGCCCTGGCGGCTTTACGGGCCTGATTTTGGGGACTTGGCCGTCGGGCGGGTAGCCTGCCCGCAGCAACGGGCGCGTAGCTCAGTGGTAGAGCTCTGGTTTTACACACCAGCGGTCGGCGGTTCGATACCGTCCGCGCCCACCATCGAATCCCCAGCTAGAGGCCGACTTTCGATTTCAGATGCCGCAGTAGCCGACCCCCCAATGGGCCAAGGACGGGCCAACAAGCATCCCGCGATTGTTTCGGCGGGGAGGTTTGTGGCGGCGGCAAGCGGAGATCGGCCAATACCAAGTCCGCCCGGTCACCCCACTCAGGCAGCCGCCAGGGTATGTACCAGACCGCGCCCGTGATGGAATGGTCGTCGGCCAGATTGGGGCTTTCTTGAAGTATCCCGCCAAGCCGTCGCACAGCGCGGGCCACTTGGATCAGCCAATACTCCTTCTCAAGGGTCTGCCACAGCTCTTGCTCGGTAACCGAATCCCCGTGTCGGGTCTGCTGAGCCCACTCGTCGGACCGCCAGCTCAGCCCGAGTGAGTCGCCCCGCCCGCGCCGCTGTTCGCCCGCGCCGCCGAGCCGCGTGAAGTGCAGCGTTCGCTTTGGGTAGACGCCCTCGATCTCATCGAGGTGCAGCAGGTGCCCGAACTTATGGCGGACCTTGCTTACCTCGTCGGCCACCCGTGCCCACTGGTCGTGCGGGTGCCGAATCCTGGCGGCTAAGGCCATCTCTCGCAGCGTTTTAGCTAACTTGTCCGATCCGGCCCACTCGGCGTCCGGCCCGGCGTCGGTAAAGCTGTTGAAGTTGACCTGCGCCCGCACCATCTCCCAGCCACCGATCACCGTGAGCACTGTCCGCTCAAGGTTCTCGGACGGTCGGAGTATTTCGCGTTCGTCGTAACGTCGTCGTTCGCCTGCCACGTCAGGCAGCGTAGGGGTTCGACCTCAGGGGGCCTGCCCGACGCACTGGGCCGCCCGCCCGGCGTGGCCATGACCAGTGCGCTGGGGTTCACCGCTGATCATTTCGCCGCCGGCCGCCGCACCTCAGGTGAGCGCGCCTGGTACGCCCTGTACGAGGGGGTTCCCGAGAGCGGGCTGATCGAGCGCGAGTGGCTGGATGCCCGGCGGCTGCCCAGCGCCCCGCTGGGCACCGTGAAGACCGTCGTTGGGGTAGACCCCTCCGATTCGGGTTCGGCCGACTCTTGTGGCGTTGTGGCGGCCTCGATGACCACCGACGCGTGGTGGCTGTGATTGCCGACGTGTCCGCGCCGATGACGAGCGACCAATGGGCCAGGGCGGCAGTCGATCTGGCCGTCGATGTCGGCGCGTCTGAGATCGACGCGGAGGGCTTCTCGGCCCGTGAGACCTACCGGCGGGTGGTGCATGATGCGAAGCGGCGGGTCGAGCTCAACCGGCCGATCCGCGTGACCAGCTGGCCGCCGAGGGCTCGGGTCGGGGCGGCGGTGACGCCATCGCCCGGTCGTCGGCGTTGATTCAGGGCCTAGAGGTCGGCACCACGCGGATCGCGGGTCACCTGCCGGGTCTTGAGGGTGCGGCGGTCATCTGGCAAGCCGGTCAGCACCAGCCTGACGCCCTGGCCGCTGTAATGTCGCTCACGACGTACTAGTTCACTCAGCCGGTCACCAGGTGCACATCGCCTCACCGCTGGACGCCGCCCGTCGCGCCCGCGAGGGCCCGATGCCCCCACCGCCCACGTGGATGGCCCGCAGAATCGGCGGGTAAGAAATGAAGTGGGGAATGACCCCGGTCGGTCTCGCTACTGCCATTATGCTGACGCCCGTGCGTAGGCCCGTTGTTGCTTGGTGCTTGATTGTTGGATTGCTCGCGGGTTGTTCGTCCAACGAACCGGCCCAACCGTCGAAGCCGTCTCAGTCGTCATCCGCATTGGCAGGGGCGCAGTCCAATACGCTCGCCAAGCCGACGACAATCGAAGATGTCTGGGCCCAGATGGGATGTGTGCAAGCCCAACAAATCTTGCCCAATAGCTCGGACGCGCCTCCTGGCACCAGAACCGGTATTTGTAGGCTGCATCAGCAGCTGGCGTTCTTTTACGAGTTTCCGTCTGCGGAGCTGGCCACGCAGTCGCTGAAATCCGGCAAGCCACAGGTCGGGCCACAGGACGCGGTCTACTTGGCTGGATCAGTAGTGATAGTCGCGTCTGATGCTGCGACGGCCAAGGATCTTGCAGCAATGTACCCGCCGTATACGCCTTAGAAGTGTGTCAGCTGCCCGGCGGCAACTGTTTAGGCGGTCCCGGCAACGCTGAGAGCGGGCCAACAACTGTTATCTCGCCCTGCATTCCGCGTGGCCGGATGCCGGTCAGCACGCGGCTCACACGGGAGCGCGTCTGGTCCCCCGGCAGGTAAGACTCCACGACATCAAAATCGGCCGAGACCTGCAACTCAGGGTTGTTCATCAAGCGAGTGACTTCCTGCGCAACGCGGCTCTCCATGACTCCTGCGGTGAACGCCTGCGCACCAACCGGATTAAAGTAGAGCGTTCCGAGCGACCACCGGAAACCGTCGATGGTGCCGATGCGGGTCTCCTTGCGGCGTTTCTCCTGCGCGACTTCCAGCTCGATCCTCAGGCGGGTCGCGCCGTCGTTTGTCAGTTCCAGGCCCGCTGCGCCGACGCGGCGTTGGCGGATCATGCCACGTACTGCCCATCCGCCTTGCTGAGAGGCGTTGGCCACCCGCTTTAGGGCGGTCCTCGCCTTGACGGGCAACTCGGCTATCTCGGCGGCCAGCGGGGTATCTAGGTCAGGGTCGCTGGCGAGCGCCAAAATCGAAGCCACGGTGCGCAGGGCGTCCGAGTCAACTGTTGACGCCGCCGTTGCGTCATCGACGGTCTGGCCCTTGGGGACGGTCGGCGTCGCAACGCGTAACACGACCCGCACTGACCCCGGTGTCGCGCCTTCGATCAGCAGATTTTCTCGGTAACTCTTGCGACCAGCGCGCGCCTTCGCTGTCTCCTTAACGGCCTCGCTGATGCCGCTCACGAAGCGGGTGAACTGGTGGGCGTTGGCAGCGTTGGCCTCCACACCGGGGCCGACTAGGTGCAGGTCTACCTCAGCCTGTTCCGGCCCGACTTCACGTTCGTAGATATTGAGGAGGTCGGCGTCGTCGCGAACTATCCCGGCGCGAATCGACTCGTGTAGTACCCGGTCTGAATCGGCGTTGCCCGAGGAATAGCGCAGGGCATCGACTAGCGACGCCTCCAGTTCGTGATCGGTCGCCACTACGCACTCACCTCCAAGTAACCCTTGCTGACGCCTGGAACAACATTGTGCTGCTCATCGCGCACCGATGACCAGGTGAGTTCCCAAGTCAACAGAGCCGCCGGGTGGTCCATTGCGATGAAGCCGTCAATCAGCCCGCCCATCGGGTGCACCTTGGCTCCTCCGCTGGCCAACGTCAGCAGAGGCAGAAGCTCGGGCTGTCTCACCTTGGAATGCTCGCCCGGGGGTACGACAACGACCACGTCGGCGTCCTCCGGTTCTGCCCAGGGCTTGTGTGTCACAAACCCTCCGTTGATCCAGTACCGGCACGCGCTGAACTGGGCCGATACAAGATCGATGTACAGGGTGAGCGCGCGGAAGATCAGCTCACGGCGCGGGCGGAAAGGCGCGTTTACCACGAAGGTCTCGTAAATCTCATCGAGGGTGGCTTGGTGCCGACCACTGGGCAATGTCGCATATTGACCGCCTATAGCTGGAATGGGCAACGATGCTGCTCCCTGGTGGAATCCGCGGCATGGTGTGTGCATAATCGCACGTCTCACCAGGACGGAGGCGAGGGTATTGCCGGGTTGTGATCGAGCATCTATGTCGCCGAGACCCGAGTCAGCTCAGTCGGCCGAATGCCGACCAGTCGGGGCCGAGGCTCCGTCGTGCCTCATGGTTGGGCCGACAACCCCAACGACCAGCTCGAACACCCGAGCGATCCGACCTCCCGCTGGGCCGAGAATGGGCCAAGACCCGCAATACGGGACGATTCGGAACGAGATCGGATAGACGAAATCCACTGCGGGCCAGCTCATGTCATAGATGCGGCGACACGGCGAGATACGCCCTAGACATATCGATATAGATTTACACACCAGCGGTCGGCGGTTCGATACCGTCCGCGCCCACTCGGTTTGGCCGGCGGGACGAGCGCGTCAGGCTTGTGCGGCGCGGACCTTGTTGACGAAGGCGGCTCCGAACGCCTTGGCCGAGTAGGGGTCCTGGCCGGTGATCAGCTCGCGATCCTCGACGACCTTGCTGCCCATCGGCAGGACCGTCTGTTCGACGTGGCCGCCGCGAGACCTCAACAGTTCGGTCGGGTCATCCTTCAGGCGTCCCCGGAAGCGCCGCGCCAACGGGACCGTGGACAACATCGTGTCGACGCCGGTCTTGAAGCAGGTCATCCGGTAACCCGCATAGGTCCAGCGCCCGTCGACGGTGGGCGCCGCGGCGAGCGCGGCGGGAGCGTGACAGATCAGGCCGGTGGGGCGTCGGGCGTCGTGGAAGTGACGGACCAGCGCGCCGAAGTCGTCGTTGAGCGAGTCGTCGGCAAAGGCGTCGCGGTGCAGCAGGTCGACCAGGGGCGCATGGCCGCCCGGCACGAACAAGGCGTCAAACCCGTCCAGGCGCTGGACGTCGTGGCTGATCTCTTCGAGTTTGGCCGGCGTGGCCAGACCGAGTTCGAGCAGCTCCCGATAGCTGCTCAGGGCGGCGTCACGCCTTTTCCGGGAGCCGGCGAAGTACATCAGGCTGCACGAGGTGCCATCGATGGCCGGCGCCCGCGCGCCCGGGGTGGCGAACGCAAGCTCGAAGCCGGCCCGACGCATCGCGTCCGTCGGTTCGATCAGTTCACCGAGGTAGGTGCCGGTCAGCTCGCTGCGGCCGTTCCGTAGCGGAATCCGGTCGGCCGCGGACACCACCACCAGGACTCGGGGCGCCGTCGTCGTTGCCATGGGTCAGCGATACCCCCGGGCGGGTGGTGGCAATCGCCGGCCGCCTACTCGACGGACGGCCCCGCGAGCCAGGACCGGCCGCCCGCGAGCACGGCGGCGTGCACCGCTCGGGCGATCCGGGCGCCGAACGTCGATCGTGGTCCACCGAACTGCTCCGCCGTCCCGTCCCTGGGGCAGTGCACGACGACCGCGTCCGAGGCGGTTCCGGTGGCGCGTATCCCGGCCTCGTGCAACGCCTGCACCTTGGCCTCCGTGGCGGTGGCGACGGCGTTGACCAGGGCCGCCTCGGAAAGCCGCACCGGCACCGCGACCACGATGTTGATCGTGCCCACCCGGTACGGCGCCTCGCGGCGGAAGTGGTGATCGGGCGCCGCGGCCCAGGCGGGGCTGGAGAGCCCGACGGTCGCCGTCGCATGCACGCCGCCGTCCGCGGCGAGGTGGTGGCGGGTCACGTCGACCGCGGTGAGCAACCCGCACCCGGCGCCGTTCAGCCGGAGCGCGGCGCCGATCTCGGTCAGGTGGCGGTCCGGGTCGGTCCGGTCGTAATCCAATGGGACCGTGGCGTTGACGAGCCAATCCCGAGCGCCGATACCGCCGCCGAGCGGGCCCGACGAGACGCACATTCGCGGCTCGGCGAATCGCCAGACCAGGACCGGGATCGACCGCCTCTGCTCCACCCGTGCGGCCAGCCTGGGATCCATGGCTACATCCTCGCGTGCTACGGCGCGCCCGGTTCGCCGGGGGGAAGGCCCCGCGCGTCGCCGGTGTCACCGTCAGCGGCACTATGAACGCGTGAAACCGTTCCGCATCGACGTTTCCGACGAGGTCCTCGACGACTTGCGAGCGCGGCTGGCCCGCACGCGGTGGCCCGAGGCCGAATGCGTGGACGACTGGAGCCAGGGCGTGCCGCTGGCGTATGCCCGCGAGCTGGCCGACTACTGGGCCAACGACTACGACTGGCGATCGCGGGAGGCGGCCCTCAACCGCTTCGATCAGTTCACCACCGAAATCGACGGGCTGGACATCCATTTCGTCCACCAGCGCTCGCCCCACGCCGACGCGTTCCCGCTGGTGATCACCCACGGCTGGCCGGGCTCAATTGTGGAGTTCCACAAGGTGATCGAGCCGTTGACCCATCCCGCCTCCGGCCGCGCCGAGGACGCCTTCCACGTCGTGTGTCCGTCGCTGCCCGGCTACGGGTTCTCCGGTAAGCCCACCGACACCGGCTGGGGTGTGGAAAGGATCGCGCAGGCGGGGGAAACGCTGATGCTGCGCCTGGGCTACGACCGCTACGGCGCGCAGGGCGGTGACTGGGGCGCCGCGGTCACGACGCAGATCGGCCGCAATGTGGGCCACTGCGTGGGCATCCACTTGAACATGCCGGTCGGCCGGCCCACCAAGGAGGCGCTGACCAACCCGACGGAGGAGGAGCAGCGCGCCATGGCCGGGTTGGCCAACCACCGCAAGTGGGGCACCGGCTATTCCAAGCAGCAGTCCACCCGGCCGCAGACCCTGGGCTACGGCCTGGCCGACTCACCCGTGGGACAGCTGGCCTGGATCATCGAAAAGTTCTGGGACTGGGCCGATTGCGACGGGCACCCCGAGAACGCACTCAGCCGCGACGAGCTGCTCGACAACGTGATGGTCTATTGGGTGACCAACACCGCCGCGTCCTCGGCCCGCCTGTACTGGGAGAGCTTCGCGGTGTGGGGTGGCGGCGATCGCGTCGAATTGCCCACGGGCGTAGCGGCTTTCCCGGGGGAGCTGCTGAAGGCGCCGCGCAGCTGGTGCGAGCCGGTCTACAACATCACCCACTGGACGGACATGCCGCGCGGCGGGCATTTCGCGGCGTTCGAACAACCGGAGCTGTTCGTCGAGGACCTGCGCGCGTTCTTCGCAACGGTGCGCTGAGCCGCTCAGCCGGGCGGGGCGAAGAACTCCAGCGCGATGCCGTCCGGGTCGCGAAAACTCAACCCCGAGCCGTAGGGCGCATCCACGATGCCGCCGTGCTCGATGGCCAGCTCGCCCAGCCGGGTGACCCAATTTTCCAGCTCGGCGCGGCTGGCGCAGCCGAAGCCGACGTGGTCGAGCCCGACGCGGTGTTCGCTGAACTTCTCGTTGGGCGCAGCGCGGTCGTGCTGGTGAATGCCGAATATGGTGCCGCCGTCAAGTATCCACACCTGGTGGTGAAAGCCGGCATCCGTGTGCTCGTCCAGGATCGGGTCGGCGCCGAGCAGCCTGCGATACCACGGGCCGCTGATCGCGATGTCGCGCACCGTGACCGCGACGTGGTTGAGCGCGGGAAAGGTCATGCGTTGCACGATAGTCCGCCGTGCGGGGCCTGCCGGCCATCGGACGGCTGGCCGAGTACCCGCCGTCGACGGCCAGCGCGGCACCGGTGACGAACGATGCTTCGTCGCCCCCACATCCGCTCGGGCACTTGTTGCCTAACGGCCTCATGGATTCCAGTGTGAGACGCTGCCGGGGTGGTTGTGACCCGGACCCGGATCGCGGGCGTGATGATCGGCTACCTGGCCGACCGCGCGCTGGGCGACCCGCGACGGGGTCATCCGGTCGCGCTGTTCGGCCAAGCCGCCGCCGCGCTGGAACGCGTGACCTACCGCGACAGCCGGCTTGCCGGCGCGGTCCATGTCGGCGCGCTGATTTCGGCGGTGGGCCTGCTCGGGCTGGCGGTGCAACGCGGCGCCGGGCGTCGCGGCCGGGGGTGGTCGATCGCGGCGACCGCCGCGGCCACTTGGGTGGCGGTGGGGGGAACCTCGCTGGTGCGCACCGGCCTGGAGATGTCGGAGCTGCTGGAACGCGGCGGCGTCGAGGCCGCCCGCGGGCTGCTGCCGTCGCTATGTGGGCGTGATCCGGCGTCGCTGGACGCCGCGGGCCTGACGCGCGCGTCGCTGGAATCGATCGCCGAGAACACCTCCGACGCCCAGGTGGCGCCGCTGCTGTGGGCGGCGGCCGGCGGCGTGCCCGCGGTGCTGGTGTATCGCGGCATCAACACCCTGGACTCGATGATCGGATATCGCTCGCCGCGCTATCTCCGATTCGGTTGGGCGGCAGCGAGATTGGATGATGTCGCCAACTACGTCGGCGCGCGGGCGACCGCGTCGCTGACGGTGCTGTTGGCGCCGCTGGTGGGTGGATCACCGTCCGGTGCGGCGCGGGCCTGGCGCCGCGACGCCGGCCGTCATCCCAGCCCCAACGCCGGTGTCGTCGAGGCGGCCTTCGCCGGGGCGCTGGGCGTGCGCCTGGGCGGTCCCACCCAATACCGGCACGAGCTGCAGATCCGGCCCACACTCGGCAACGGCCGGGAACCGACGGTGACCGACCTGCGGCGCGCGGTGATGCTGTCGTCGCTGGTGCAGGCGGGCGCCGCGGTCCTCGCCGAGCTTGCAGTTTCCCTGGCGGGCTACCGCCGCCGGCCGTAGCGGTCGGCCAGTTTGGCCTCCACCGTTTGCGGCGCTTGCGGCGCGGGCGCCGTCTCGGCGGCGGGGGCGGCCCGCTGTTGCTTCTCCTGGCGGCGGGCCCGGATCTCCGAGTAGGCGAAGTAGCCCAACCCGATCGGGGCCAGGATGCCGAACGCGATCCACTGGATGCCGTAGGACAGGAACGGGCCGGCGTCCAGCGCAGGCACGCCGACCACCCCGAGCCCGCCGGGCTGCCCGTCGACCAACTGCAGGTAGGACCCGGCCAGCGGGACCCTGGTGAGCACCGCGACCTGTGCGGTGTCGATCGAATAGACCTGCTGCACACCGTCTCCCACGAACGGGTCCTTGTTCACCGCGGCGGGCTCGGAGTTGCGCAGCCGCGCCGTGATGGTCACCGTCTGCGTCGGGGGCGGGGGGATAGGCGGGACGTGCGACCCTTCCAGCGGGCGCACGTAGCCGCGATTGACCAGCACCGTGGGCCCGCCGTCGACGACGAACGGCGCCAGCACCTCGAACGCCGGCTTCGAGTCGATCACCCGCAGGCGGGCCAGCACCTGCACGTCGGGCAGGTAGTGCCCGGTGGCGGTGACCTGGCGCCATTGCGCGCCGGGGGCCGCCGAATTCTGCTGCGGCAGTAGGGTTTTCAATGGGACGGGCGCGGTGTTCAGCGAGGATTCGATCTGATGGTTCTCCTGCGAGGTCCTGCTGTGCTTACCCAACTGCCAGGGCGCGAGCACCGTGAAGCACAGGTACGCGAAGGCGACGACCACCACCGCCAGCGCTATCCAGCCCGGACGTAGCAGAAAGGCGAACCGGCGCATCAAGGCGATCCGTTCTGCGCGAGCCGTTCATCGACCCAGTCATGCAGGCCCGGCAGCGCGGCCTCGATGACGGTGTAGACGCGTTCGAAGTCTTGTGCGTCGCCGTAGTAGGGATCGTCGACGTCGGGGGTGTGGGCGCCGGTGCGCGGATCGAAGGACCGCAGCATCCGGACGCGGTTTTCGTCGACGCCGAGGTGCCGCAGCATTCGGGCGTGGTTGCGGTCCAGGGCGACCACCAGATCGGCACCCAGGTGCTCGGCGTCGACCTGCGCGGCGCGGTGCTCGCATGCATAGCCGTGGGCGCGCAGCACGTCGGCGGCGCGCTCGTCGGCGCACTCGCCTACGTGCCAGTTGCCGGTGCCGGCGCTGCTCACCCGCACCGCGTCGGCCAGGCCGCGGCGGCGCAGCTGGTCGGCGAACATCTTCTCGGCCATCACCGAACGGCAGATGTTGCCGGTGCACACGAACGTCACGTGCAGGCGTTCACGCTCAGACACCCAGCGCCCTCCGTAGTTCGTCGATGGTCGAGGCGTGCGTCACGCCGACCGTGGGTGACGCGTCCGCGAAGTCGGCCTTGCCGTAACCCCAGCCGACCACCACGGTGTCGATGCCGTGCGCGGCCGCGCCGTGCACGTCGTGGCTGCGGTCACCGACCATCAGCACCCGTTCGGGCAGCGGCTCGAGCTGCGACAGGGCGTGCGCCAGCACCTCGACCTTGGCCTTGCGCGCCCCGTCGGGACTCGCGCCGGCGATCACCTCGAAGTGCTGGTCGAGCCCGAAGTGGGCGAGGATGCGCCGCGCCGTCGTTTCCAGCTTGGAGGTGGCCACGGCCAGCCGGACACCGGCGGCACGCAGATCGGCCAGCAGCGCCTCGATCCCGTCGAAGAGCGCGTTCATCGCCCAGCCGCGGGACCCGTACTCGGCGCGAAAGGCCGCGATCGCCTCCTCGGTGTGGTCGCCGAGTTCCATGGCCCGGAAGGTGTCGTCCATCGGCGGGCCGACGATCTGGGCAACGAGGTCGCCGGGCGGCACGGGCGCGCCGATGTGGTCGAGCGCATGCAGGAAGCTGGTGACGATCCCCTCCGCGGAATCGGTCAGGGTGCCGTCGAGATCGAAGATCACCAGCTGCGCCCCCGGGGCCTGGGGATCGGCGGACGTTGTGCCTGTCACCTCACCATTGTCCTCGATGGGTGCGACCGGTCGTGACGGTGATGCCGGTGTACGTCCGGCCGACCCGCGCGGCGCACTAGTGTTTCACGGATGGCGAGTCTGAACCTGAGCCCGCCTGCGGCGCGCTACCACGGCGATCAGGCCGTCGCGCCCGGGATGCTCGATTTCGCCGTCAACGTCCGGCACGGCCAACCGCCGCAGTGGCTGCTGCGCCGGCTGGCCGAGCGGCTGCCCGACCTGGCGCGCTATCCGAGCCCCGAGGACGCGCACCGGGCGCAGGACGCCGCGGCCCAGCGACACGGCCGGACCCGCGACGAGGTGTTGCCGCTTGCCGGGGTGGCCGAGGCGTTCGCCCTGCTGGGCAACCTGCGCCCGCGGCGGGCGGCGATCATCGCCCCGGCGTTCACCGAGCCGGCGGTCGCGCTGACCGCGGCCGGAGTGCCGGTGCACCATGTGGTGCTGGAGCCGCCGTTCGGCCTGGCGGGCGCGATCGTTCCCGACGACGCCGACCTTGTCGTGGTGGGGAATCCGACCAACCCCACCTCGGTGCTGCACACCCGCGAGCAACTGCTGGCGTTGCGCCGGCCCGGGCGGATCCTGGTGGTCGACGAGGCGTTCGCCGACTCGATTCCCGGCGAGCCGGAATCGCTGGCCGGCGACGCGCTGCCCGACGTGCTGGTGCTGCGCAGCCTGACCAAGACCTGGGCGCTGGCCGGGCTGCGGGTGGGCTACGCGCTGGGTTCCCCGGACGTGCTGGCGCGGTTGACCGCCCAGCGGGCGCACTGGCCGGTGGGGACGTTGCAGCTGACGGCCATCGCGGCGTGCTGCGATCCGCAGGCGGTCGCCGACGCGGCGGCCGGGGCGGCCGGACTGGGGCAGCTGCGCGCCGAGATGGTGGCCGGGCTGGCCTCGGTGGGCGCCGACGTGGTCGACGGCCGGGCCCCGTTCGTGCTGTTCCGCACGCCGGAGGCCGTTCAATTACGAAAACGACTGCATGACAGGGGGATTGCCATCCGTCGCTGTGACACCTTCGTCGGCCTGGACGAGCGGTACCTGCGCGCCGCGGTGCGCCGCGAGTGGCCGTTGCTGGTGCGGGCGATCGCGGAGGCCGACCGGTGAGCGTCAAGCTGGCCGACGTCATCGCGGTGCTCGACGAGGCCTACCCGCCGCGGCTCGCCGAGTCCTGGGATTCGGTGGGGCTGGTCTGCGGGGACCCCGACGACGAGCTGCGGTCGGTGACCGTCGCGGTCGACGCCACGCCGGAGGTGGTCGACGAAGTTCCCGATGCCGGCCTGCTGCTGGCCCATCACCCGTTGCTGTTGCGCGGCGTGGACACCGTGGCGGCCAGCACCCCCAAGGGCGCGCTGGTGCACCGGTTGATCCGGACCGGACGCTCGCTGTTCACCGCACACACCAACGCCGACTCCGCCTGCCCGGGGGTGTCCGACGCGCTGGCCGCGGTCCTGGGCCTTCACGTCGAGGCCGTGCTCGAGCCGGCGACGGACGCACCCGACCTGGACAAGTGGGTGGTCTACGTGCCCGCCGAGAACGCCGACGCGGTGCGGGCGGCGGTGTTCGCGGCCGGCGCCGGACATATCGGTGACTATTCGCACTGCAGCTGGAGCGTCAGCGGCATCGGGCAGTTCCTGCCGCACGAAGGCGCCTCACCGGCGGTGGGCAGCGTGGGCAACGTCGA
The DNA here is from genome assembly GCF_001673055.1 of Mycobacterium sp. 1245801.1. Taxonomy (NCBI): domain Bacteria; kingdom Bacillati; phylum Actinomycetota; class Actinomycetes; order Mycobacteriales; family Mycobacteriaceae; genus Mycobacterium; species Mycobacterium sp. 1245801.1. Next base: position 19,555 of record NZ_LZKY01000364.1, on the reverse strand, counting down.
GCGGGTGGCCGAAGACCGGTTCGAGGTGGTCGCGCCCGCCCGTTCCCGGGCCGCGGTGCTGGCGGCGATGCGCGCCGCCCATCCCTACGAGGAACCCGCCTTCGACATCTTCGCGCTGGTACCCCCGCCCGGCGACACCGGGCTGGGCCGCGTCGCGACCCTGGCGCGTCCGGAACCGTTGCGCGACTTCGTCTCTCGCGTCAGCGCGGCGCTGCCGCGCACCTCGTGGGGGGTGCGGGCGGCGGGGGACCCCGACATGCCGGTGTCGCGGGTCGCCGTCTGCGGCGGCGCCGGGGATTCGTTGCTGGCCGCCGCGGCCGGTGCGGGCGTGCAGGCTTTCGTGACGGCCGATCTGCGGCACCACCCGGCCGACGAACACCGACGGGCCTCCGAGGTGGCCTTGATCGATGTGGCACATTGGGCAAGTGAATTCCCCTGGTGTGAACAGGCCGCCGGCCTGCTGCGGTCGCGTTTCGGTGCGGAGCTTCCCGTGCGGGTGAGCTCGATTCGCACCGACCCTTGGAACGTCGAGCACCAGGATGAGAGTTCATGAAAGCCGAAGTGGCGCAGCAGCGTTCCCTACTCGAGTTGTCGAAACTCGATGCCGAGCTGTCCCGCATCGCACACCGGGCCACGCATCTGCCGGAGCAACAGGCCTGCGAGCGGTTGCAGGCCGAATACGAGGCCGCCGGTGACCGGCTGGGCGCCGTGCGCATAGCCGTGGAAGACATCGACGCTCACGTGTCGCGGCTCGAGGCGGAGATCGATGCGGTGCGCCAGCGCGAAGACCGCGACCGCTCGCTGCTGCAGTCGGGAACGATCGACGCCAAACAACTCTCGGACCTCCAGCACGAGCTGGAGACCCTGCAGCGTCGTCAAACCAGCCTGGAGGACTCGCTGCTGGAGGTGATGGAACGTCGCGAGGAGCTGCAATCCCAGCTCGACGGTGAGCAGCAGACGCTGGCGTCACTGGAGGCCGAAATGGCGAGCGCGCGTGAGGCTCTCGATGCCGCGGTCGCCGAGCTCAGCGAGGCCCGTGAGCTTCAGTCGTCGCGGCGTGACTCGCTGAGCGCCGCACTGGATCCGGCGCTGTCCGCCCTGTACGAACGCCAGCGTGCCGGGGGAGGCCCGGGCGCCGGGCAGCTGCTGGGCCGTCGGTGCGGGGCCTGCCGGCTCGAGATCGACCGCGGCGAGCTGTCCCGCATCTCGGCCGCCGCCGAGGACGAGGTGGTGCGCTGCCCGGAATGCGGCGCGATCCTGCTGCGGGTCAAGGGTTTTGATCAGTGAAGGTCGTGATCGAGGCCGACGGTGGATCGCGGGGCAACCCCGGACCGGCCGGATACGGCGCGGTGGTGTGGAACCAGGACCGCACGACCGTGCTCGCCGAGGCCAAGCAGGCCATCGGCCGAGCGACCAACAACGTCGCCGAATACCGGGGTCTGATAGCCGGTTTGGACGACGCCCTGAATTTGGGCGCCACCGAGGCCGCGGTGTACCTGGATTCCAAACTGCTGGTGGAACAGATGTCCGGGCGGTGGAAGGTCAAGCACCCCGACCTGATCGAGCTGCACAACCAGGCCCGAAGCCGCGCGGCGCGGTTCGCGCGGATCAGCTACTCGTGGATCCCCCGGGAGCGCAACACGCACGCCGATCGGTTGGCCAACGAGGCGATGGACGCCGCGGCCGAGGCTGTGACGGAAACGCCCGAACCGGCGCCAAAGCCTGAGCCGGCGCCGAAACCCGAACCGGCCGAGCCCGCGGCGGCACCGTCGCCGTCCGCGCCGGGCTGGACCGGCGCGCGCGGCACCCCGACCCGGCTGCTGTTGCTGCGGCATGGCCAGACCGAGCTGTCGGTGCACCGTCGCTATTCGGGGCGCGGTAACCCGGCGCTGACCGAGCTGGGGCGCCGGCAGGCCGACGCGGCGGCGCGTTATCTGGCGCAGCGCGGCGGCATTTCGGCGGTCTTCGCCTCGCCGCTGCAACGGGCCTATGACACCGCGGCGGCCGCCGCCAAGGCGCTGGGGCTGGACGTCACCGTCGACGACGACTTGATCGAGACCGACTTCGGCGCCTGGGAGGGGCTGACGTTCGCCGAGGCGGCCGAGCGCGACCCCGAACTGCACAGCCGCTGGCTGCGCGACACCAGCACCGCCCCGCCGGGCGGGGAGAGCTTCGACGCGGTGGCCGATCGGGTGTCGACGGCCCGTGACCGGATCGTCGCCGCCCAGCAGGGTACGACGGTGCTGGTGGTCTCGCACGTGACCCCCATCAAGATGCTGCTGCGCGAGGCACTGGACGCCGGGCCCGGCATCCTGTACCGGTTGCACCTCGACCTCGCGTCGTTGAGCATTGCCGAATTCTATTCCGACGGAGCGTCTTCGGTGCGCCTGGTGAACCAGACCGCGTATCTGTAAGCGTCACGCCGGCGGTGTCTCGCCGCGGTAGTCGCCGAAGGACCACAGGTTGCCTTCCGGATCGCGCACCGTGAATTCGCGTGCGCCGTAATCTGTTTCGCCCAGCGGCCGCACGACGTCGGCCTTGCGCTGCAGGACGCGCTCGTAGAGCGCCTGGGGATCGGCGGTGACGATGTAACCGCCGGCGGTGCCCGGTTCGCGGCACCAATGCGCCCCGGGCTTGTGGCTGCCGAGCATGATCCCTCCGCAACCCTGCGGCCAGTTCAGTTGGGCGTGATCGACGGTTTCACCCTGGCCGTAGCGCGCCGCGAGGACGAAGCCGAATGTGTCGACGTAGTAGTCGATCAGCTTGGGCGCGTTATGGGCTTGCAGTGTCAACCAGACGGTCGGATTCGAAGTGGTCATCCTCGAACTGTGCGGTGCAGGAGTGGCCGCCGTCTTGAATGTTTCGGAACTCCTCGGCCAGCCACTGTCGCGGCGGCACACCGGCGAACCGGACGAACTCGCGGGTCATGTGCGCCTGGTCGCTGTACCCCGTGGCGGTCGCGACTCGTGCGAGGTCGACGCGTCCGTAGCGGCGTGCCGACTCGGCGATCCGCGCCGTCGCATGCTGGAACCGCATGAGCATCGCCACCGTCTTCGGCGAGTGCCCGACCTCCTGGCGGAACAGCGTCGTGAGGTGTCGCGGCGTGACGCCGACCGCGTCGGCCAGGCCGGTGACCGGGGCCCGGCCCCGGCTGCGCTGCAGCAGATGCCAGGCTTGTGCGACCTCGGGCCGCACCGTCGCGGCGTCCCGGCATTGCCGTGCGTCGATGAGGTAGCCGGCCACCAGCGCGAACGCGTCCGGCCAGCCGTGCGCTTCGGTCACCCGATGGTGCAGTTCGACGGCGCCGCGATCCAGCACGGCGGTCGCGTCGTATTCGGCGAGGAGAAGCTCAGCGCTCGGCACGCCGAACAGCGCACGCGCCGCGAGCGGATGCACGGCCAGCTGCACGCCGGCCTGCCCGCGCCGTTGCCGCACGTGACTGGCCCGCAAGTGCAGGCCGCCGAGCAGCAACGGGTTGGGGCGGGCCACCGCGAGGGCGCAGGCGGTGTCACCGGCCTCCACCCCGTCGTCCAGGCTGACGATGAAGGTCAACGTCGCCGACGGCATGCCACGGTGCACGCCGTCGGGAACGTCGAGGCCCCGGTAGCCGACCATCGAGACGACGCCGGGCGCGCTGCGCGGCGGCGCGACGGCGTATTCCCAAGCCCGGTCCATTACGCCACGCTAACGCCGCGCCCGGGTGAACGCGACGGTCAGGCCGTTCGCGCGGGTGCCATTCAGCTGTGCAGGTGGAGGCGCTCGCCGTGCGGGCCGAAGATGACGATGGCCTCCACCGGGCCGTCCACCACGCCGAACCAGTGCGGCGTCCACGTCGAGAACTCGACGGCCTGGCCGGGGTCGATGGTGAAGTCGCGCTCGCCCAAAATGAGCCGCATCCGCCCGGAAAGCACATACATCCAGTCCTGGCCCTCGTGCACCGGCAGCTCGGCGGGCGGGGTGCGGCGCCGCGCGCTGACCCGGACCTTGAACGCGTGCAGGCCGCCGGCGGGGCCCTGCCGGGTCAGCGGCCAATAGGTGACGCCGTGGTGAGTGCGCGCGGCGCCGCGCACCCGCGGGTCGGGAGCCGGCGGCGCCTGCAACAGTTCGTCGGTGCTGACCGACAGGGCCCGGGCCAGCCGGGGCAGGTGATCCAAAGCCAGCCGACGTTTCCCGGATTCGAGGCGGCTCAGCGTCGAGACGTCGATCCCGGCCCGCTCGCCGACCTCCTGCAGCGTCAGGCCGCGTTGCGCGCGCAGTTCCCGGAGCCGCTGGCGCACCAGGAGGTCGATGTCGGGGGTGGTTTTTGCCTGCATGGCAATTCAGCTTGGCAAATGAGGCACGGGGTAGGCAAGCTCGCGGTATGGAGAATTCGTGCAAACCTGATGATGCTGTGCAGTTTTGGGAGGAGCGCTACCGCTCGGCGGAGCGGGTGTGGAGCGGACGGGTCAATCCCCGCCTGGCCGAGGTGACCGCCGACCTGCCGGTGGGCCGGGCGCTCGACCTGGGCTGCGGGGAAGGGGCCGACGCCCTGTGGCTGGCCGAGCGCGGCTGGCAGGTGGTGGCCGTGGACGTCTCGGCCACCGCGCTGCGCCGGGCGACCGAGGCCGCGTCGGCCCGGAATCTGCTCGCGCGCATCGACTTTCAGCGTCATGATCTCAACGAGAGCTTCCCAGACGGGACCTTCGACCTGGTGTCCGCCCAATATCTGCACTCGCCGGCCCGGCTGGAACGCGACGGGGTGTTGCAGCGGGCCGCCGAGCGGGTGAATCGCGGTGGCGTGCTGTTGATCGTCGACCACGGCGCGCCACCGCCATGGGCGGAGCATCACGATCACCACTTCGCCGGGATCGAGGAGGTCCTCGGGTCGCTGGATCTCAACGCGCCGCGGTGGACGCGGCTGCGAACCGAGGCCGTCGAGCGCGAAATGGTCGGCCCGAACGGGGAACTCGGAACGATGGCCGACAACGTGATGGTCCTGCGACGAACCGGGTAGGCCTGTTACGCCGCGTCGTGAAAGATCAGTCCCATCGCATAGCGCTCACCGGAGCGAACCACCGAGACCCCGTGGCGCACCGGCGCCGCGGACCAACCCCGCGCCGAGGGCACCGGCCGTTCCCGGGTGGTGAAGACATACCCGTGCCCCTGCGGCAATTGTGTTGCCATGCCACGGGATTGGGCCCGCAGCCGTTGCTCGACGAGCAGGAATTCGCCGCCGGTGTAGTCGGTGTCCGGGTTGCTCAGGTTGATGACGACCTGGAGCGGAAAAACCAAGTCACCATACAGGTCTCGATGCAGCGCATTCCAGTCACCCGCACCGTATTTCAGCATCAGGGCGGTGGACCTGCGCTGGCCGGCGGCGTGGCAGGCCGCCAGCCAATCGTCGAGGCTGTCCGGCCACGGCGCGTCCCGGCCGAGCTTGGCCCACCACTCGCGCGCGATCGGCAGCAGCCGGGGGTAGAGGGCCTGCTTGAGCGCCTCGATGGGTTCGGGGTAGGGCGCATGAAAATAGCGGTACTGCCCGGCGCCATAGCGTTTGGGCGCCATGTCGATGGTCGACCGGAACAGGCCGTCGTCGGCGTAAAGCGCGCGCAGGCGGGCCGCTTCGGTAGGCGTGATCAGCCGCGGCAGCAGCGCCCCGCCGTACTCGTCGACCTCCGCAGCGATCCCAAGCCAATCGCCGGAGTCCACGCGCTTGTTCCATCGGCCCATCAGGTCCACGATAGAGCCGCGCGAGCCGTGGTTGCTGGCCCCGGCATGGGTGCAGGTAGTACCGTGGTTCGTCGCGGACGAGTTGGCCGGGCGGCCGCGGACCGTCGCAAGGCGGTTCGAGGAAAGTCCGGACTTCACAGAGCAGGGTGATTGCTAACGGCAATCCGAGGTGACTCGCGGGAAAGTGCCACAGAAAACAGACCGCCACCCACGGGTGGTAAGGGTGAAACGGTGCGGTAAGAGCGCACCAGCATCCCGGGTGACCGGGGTGGCTCGGCAAACCCCACCCGAAGCAAGGCCAAGAAGGCCGCACCCAAGGTGTGGCCGCGCAGGCGTTCGAGGGCTGCTCGCCCGAGCCTGCGGGTAGGCCGCTCGAGGCACCCGGTGACGGTGTGTCCAGATGGATGGTCGCCGCCGCGCCGCCGTTGCCTATGCGCGGCCGCGCGGAACAGAATCCGGCTTACAGGCCAACTCGTCCGCCCGCCCATTGGTGACCAGACGTAAAAGCACCCATTTTGGCGTCAAGATGGGTGCTTTTACGTCTGCTCGGCAGCTAATGCCCCGCTTTGCGCACCGCTTTGGCGAGTTTGCGCAGCGTGTCGTCGAGCTTGTCGCGGCACCGATCGGCCAGGTCGGCCTCCCGCTGGTACAACAGGCCGTAGGTGAAGGTGTCCTCGCCGGCGGCGTGCGCGGCTTCGGCTTCCTGACGCAGGTGCTCGCGGCTGACGACGCTGTCTTGATGATCGCCCAGCAGCGACTGGACCGCCTTGGCCTGTTCGGACACCCCGGCCGCGCCGGTCGCCGAGGCGGTGTAGCGAAGTCGCTTGGCGCGCTTGCGGATCCGATGTATCGCCTCGTCGCGTTGGTGTTGGTCGTCCGGGTGCTCGCGGTCCACCTGGGCGGCGGCCTTCTGGGCCTTGCGGACCTTCTTGTAGGCGGCGTCGATGGTCACCGGCGCCGGTGCCTCGGCGGTGGCCGCGCCGGGGATCTCGGCCGCTATCAGGTCGAGGGAGTCGAGCAGGCGGAAGTATCGCTGCGAGCGCATCGCGATCAGGGACCGGCGCAGCCCGGTCTGGTAGCGCCGCTGCGCACCCCCGACCAGACGTTCGCGCACCGGCCCGCGCACCAATTCCGGTGCGAGCGAGTCCAAGTCGCGTTCGTATCGCTCGGCGAGCACCTCGGCGTCGCGCGCCACCCCCAGGATCCCGGCGAGCTCACGCAACTCGTCGAGCACCCAGCCGTCGTCGGGCAGCCCGAATGACTCCTGGTAGTCCCGCAGCAGGCTGCGCAACTTGCGGGTCGTCACCCGCATCTGGTGGATGGAGTCGTAGGCGTCGGCGCGCACCGCGCGGTCCCACACCAGGAGCTCGCGCACCTGCTCGGCGATCGCGCGCTGCAGCGGATCTTCCGGCGGCGCAGCGCCGTCGGCCGCCGGCGTGGTGCCCAGCACCCGCGCCAGCTTGGAGCCGTGACCCGCCGGTGCGGCGCCGGCGTCCAGCAGCCGATTGCTCAACCGGTTCAGCAACTCGACGCCGGCCGTGCCGCTGGACAGCCCGCCGGCCTCCAGCAGCTCCAGCTCCCACTCGCGCCATTCCTGCTCGGTCGGTGCGTCGGCGTCGTCGGAGTCCCGCGTCGACCACGCGACGACATGGTCGTTGCTGAACTCGGCCAGCGCGGTGCCCGCGGCGTCGTACAGCACCTGGCTCTCCCGGCGGGTGGTGATGCGCGCGACCGGCTGCAGCGGCCGGTCGCGGACGATCGCCAACACCACGTCGGTCAGCTCGTCGGGCACGCTGTGGTTTGCGCCGGAGGCGTCCAGCGGTGTGCGCACCTCGGTGCGGGCGTCGGGCCCGGAAGGCAGCTTCAGGTGCCATCCGGCATCGGTGCCGCCGGTGCGGCGGCGCAGCGTTATCTTGTTGCGCGCCAAGTCGTGTAGGGGCGTGTCGAAGTACGTCGCATCGAGGGTTTGCATCGGCGACTTCTCGACGTGCGCCACCGCGGCGATCCCTTCGAACGAGGGCGACACGGTGGACTCGACCACGTCGAACTTGCGCTCGACCTCGAGATGACGCGAGGTCTGCGGCGCTTTTGCAGGCATCTTCGGCTCCACTGAAGGCGGGGCGGGCGCGTAGGGCACCCATAGCCTGCCATACCGAAAAGACGAGGCCGCCGCGGATCGGCCGGCGGCGGCCGCGGCTTACGGCGGCGGCGGAGGAGGGGCCGTCGTGTCGTCTTCGGGCAGCGGCGCATACACCGCCGGCGGCGGGACATAGCGTTGAATGTTGTCGGCGATGTTGGTGCACCCGCTCACCGAAATGCGCCGGCCCGCGCCCACGCACACCGTCGCCTGCACCCGATCGGCGGAATGGGCCGGACCAACAATGGTGGGAATCCCGGCCAAGCCCGAGAACGCCAGCAACGCGGCAAACCAGCGGCGCCGATTCATCTGCGGTCTCCTTTCCAGCCACCCTGGAACCATTGTGCCGTCGTAGCGCGGCGGGCGGGCCGAGATCGAGGAATGGATCCGCATTTCCATGCGGCCCGAATTCGCGCATGCGCGGCGAGAAAACCCCTTATGGTTTGCGGTACGAACGGCCGCGCCTGCGGACGCGAAGACGAAGGAGCGTTTCCATGGTGTCTTTTGTTCGCCCGGCGGCCCGGGTCGCGTCCGGCGCAATAGCGGCCGGCGCGGTGAGCGTGGCGATGCTTTTCGCGACGGCCAGTTCGGCCGCCGCGGATTGGCCGGCGGACGATCCCGAACCGGCGCCCTCGTCGCAACCGAATTGCACGGCGGCCGACCTTGCCCAGGTGTCGTCGGGCGTCGCCGCGGCGACGTCGGGGTATCTGTTCGCCCACCCGGACGTCAACGCGTACTTCACCAGTTTGAAGGGGCAGCCGCGCGACGACATGCGGGCGCAGCTGAAGCAGTACATGGACGCCAACCCGCAGACCCACGCCGACCTCGAGGGCATCCGCCAGCCGTTGACCGACTTTCAGAATCGGTGCCGCTGACCGAGCGCCGTCAGCCCGCCGGCGGTGGTGGCGGCGGCTGCAGGTGCATCGCCAGGTCGCCGCACTCGAGGATCGTCTGGATCTCGGTGTCGCGGAATGGCCGCCCGTCCGGGCCGAGCAGGTCGTGAAACCACTCCTGCGGCATCGCCGGGTCCGGGTTCGGCTGGTCCCAGGAATCCCAGGGGAAGTAGGTCTGCGTCTTGCCGGCGACCAGTCCCCAGTTGAACGCGCCGACGCCTGCGCGCTTGGCGATGGGCAGGATGTCTTGGACCGTGCTGCCCAACGGCCGGGCCATGTACTCGGTGCACAGGATGGGCCGGCCCTGCGGTACGAGTTCGGCGATGCGGCTCTCGAACTCCGCCGGCGCGGCGTAGGAGTGAAAGGTGATGACGTCGGAGTTGTCGAGCTGGATGCCGCTGATGACGCTGCGGCGACCCGGGTCGGCCCACTCGCCGTGCCAGACGCCGCTGGTCAACGGCTGGCAGGGATCGACCAGCCGCGCCCACTCGAACACCTGCGGAAGTAGCCGGGCGACCAGATCCACCTTGTCTTTCCGCTCGACCTTGGCGTAGGCATCGGCCGGGTTGTCCGGCTCGTTCCACAGGTCCCAACCCAGGACGCGGTCGTCGCTGCGGAACTGCGTCAGCACCCCGGTGACATAGCCGCGCATGGTGTGCAGGTAGCCGGGATCGTCGAGGCGCGCCGCCCCCGGGCTCTGCACCCAGCCGGAGTTGTGGATTCCCGGCCGGGGCGCGCGCTGCGGGCCCGCCTGGGGGAAGGGATCCCAGCACGAATCGAACAGGACGAACAGCGGCTTGATGCCGTGCCGTGCCGCGATGTCGACGAATTGGGCGAGGCGCCCCTGAAACCCGCGGTAATCCTGCGCCCATAGCTGATCGTGCAGGAACACCCGTATCGCGTTGAACCCGTTGGTTCGCGCCCAGCCCAGTTCGGTGTCGATGCGCCGGGGGTCGAAGGTTTCGCGCTGGAACATCTCCAGCTGGTTGATGGCGTTGGAGGTGATGTAGTTGGCACCGACCGGCCAGCCCTGCGCCTGATACCAGCGGTTGGCGCGCTCGGGTGACCACCGGGCCGCCTGCGGCGAGGTGCGGGGCGGTTGGGCGGACGCGCGTGGCGTCTGGGCCAAAGCCATGCCTCCTGCCACCAGCAGCGGCAACGCCAACACCGCTCGACGGTGCACGGAGTCACCGCGATTCCCCCGGTTGATGTGGTCCACCCCTGCTCGTCAGAGTTCGGTTGGTCTCTGCGGGCAATCGTACAGCGCTGTAGCGCAACGCTTTTCAGCGGTTGGGCGGTGACAGCGGTAACGCCGCCGACCAGGCGTGCAGCGTGCGGTGAGGACTTCGCCGGGGTGAATCTAGAAGCAGTGCTCTTCGGCGGGGAAGGTCCCGCCGGCCACCTCTTGCGCATATTGCGTTGCGGCCCGGCGCAATTCCCCGCCGATGTCGGCGAACCGCTTGACGAAGCGGGCGGCCTTGCCGCTGCTCATGCCGGCCATGTCCTGCCAGACCAGGACCTGGCCGTCGCAGTTCGGTCCGGCCCCGATCCCGACCGTGGGGATGGTCAGCTTGCCGGTGATCTGGGTGGCCAGCTCGGCGGGCACCATCTCCATCACGACGGCGAACGCACCGGCCTCGGCGACGGCGATCGCGTCGTGCACGGTCTGCTCCGCCGCGTCACCGCGGCCCTGCACCCGAAATCCGCCCAGGCCGTTCACGCTTTGCGGGGTGAACCCGATGTGCGCCATCACCGGGATGCCGGCGGCGGTCAGGCAGGCGATCTGCTCGGCGACCCGCTCGCCGCCCTCGAGCTTGACCGCGTGCGCGCCGCCCTCCTTCATGAAGCGGGTGGCGGCGGCCAGCGCGGCGGCCGGTCCGGCCTCGTAGCTCCCAAACGGCAGGTCGGCGACGACCAGCGCGTGCGGGGCACCCCGCACCACGCCGCGCACCAGCGGAATCAATTCGTCGATCGAGACGGGCACGGTGGTGTCGTAGCCGTACACCACGTTGGCCGCCGAGTCGCCGACCAGCAGGACCGGGATGCCGGCCTCGTCGAAAACGCGGGCTGTCGAATAGTCGTAGGCCGTCAACATGGCCCACTTGTGGCCCTCGGCCTTCATCTTCTGCAGGTGATGGGTGCGAATCTTGGGCCGCGGCTTTTCGGGCTGCGCAGGCGAGTTGGCACCGTAAACGTTGTGCTCAGACATCATTGTCCCTAGTGGTGGTCGGTTCGATCCTCGTGGCCTGCAGGGTCAATCCTGACTGGTCCCCGGGTTCGTTTGACTACTTGATTCTGCCATTTCTTTTGCGCAGTTGCACCGCCGCGGCAGTGTGAGACATACCATGCTGCGCATGCAGCGGCTGAGTGGACTGGACGCCAGCTTCCTGTATCTCGAGACGTCGTCGCAGCCCCTGCATGTGTGCTCGATCATCGAACTGGACACGTCGACGGTGCCGGGCGGTTACGCCTTTGACCGGCTGCGCGACGCCCTGGCGCTGCGCATCAAGGCGATCCCGGCGTTCCGCGAGAAGCTGGCCAACAGTCCGCTGAACCTCGACCACCCGGTCTGGGTGGACGACGAGAAATTCGATATCATCCGTCACCTGCACCGCATCGCGGTGCCGGCACCGGGCGGGCGGACCGAGCTTTCCGAGATCTGCGGCCACATCGCCGAGACACCGTTGGATCGTGGCCGGCCGCTGTGGGAGATGTGGGTCATCGAGGGCGTGGCCGGCACGGACTGCCACCGGGACGGGCGGTTGGCGGTGATGACCAAGGTGCACCACGCCGGAGTCGACGGGGTGACCGGCGCGAGCCTGATGTCGCAGTTGTGCGCGACCGAGCCCGACGCCCCGCCGCCGGAGCCGGCCGAGGGCGTCGGCGGAGCCCATGGTTGGCAGATCGCGGCGGGCGGGCTGGTCCGCTTCGCGACCCGGCCGCTGCACCTGGCCAACGTGGTGCCCGACACCGTCTCGTCGGTGCTCGCCACCGTGCGACGGGCGCGCGACGGTCTGACCATGGCCCGTCCCTTCGCGGCGCCGCGGACCGTCTTCAACGCCAGAATCAGCGACCGCCGCAACGTCGCTTATGCCGAATTGGATCTCGGCGACATCAAAACGGTGAAGAACCATTTCGACGTCAAAGTCAACGACGTCGTGATGGCCTTGGTTTCCGGTGTGCTGCGCCAATACCTGACCGACCGAAACGAATTGCCGAAGTCGTCGCTGGTGGCTTCGGTCCCGGTTTCGGTGCACGGCAAATCCGACCGGCCCGGCCGCAATCAGGTATCGGCGATGTTTTCCTGTTTGCATACCCAGATCGACGATCCCGTGGAACGCCTGAAAGCCATCGCCGAGGCGAATTCGATTGCCAAAGAACACAGTTCAGCTATCGGCGCATCACTGCTGCAGGATTGGTCGCAATTCGCCGCGCCGGCGGTTTTCGGTATTGCGATGCGGTTGTATGCCAGAACCCGGTTCACCGACAGCATGCCGGTGCACAATTTGGTCGTCTCGAACGTGCCCGGGCCGCAGGTTCCGCTGTACCTGCTGGGCTGCGAGGTCAAATCGATGTATCCGTTGGGGCCGATTTTTCACGGCTCGGGACTCAACATCACCGCGATGTCGCTGCAGGGCAAACTCGACGTCGGGCTGGTCGCCTGTCCGGATCTGGTGCCGGACCTGTGGGAGATTGCCGACGAGTTCGCGGTGGGGCTCGAAGAGCTGCTTGCGCTCGCGCGGTAGCTCCGGCGGCGGTGCCGCTCATCCGGATCTCAGGTTTCCTCTGGCAGCATAGGTGGGCATGGGCCTGTCTCGCCGCGCCAAGATCGCGCGCACGCTGCTGATCTGGACGTCGATGGCTGCCGTCGCGCTGCTGCTGGCCGGCTGTGTCCGTGTGGTGGTGGGACGCGCCGTCATGTCCGGGCCGAAGCTGGGTCAGGCCGTGGAGTGGACGCCGTGCCGGGCGGCGAACCCGAAGGTCAAACTTCCGGCCGGCGCGCTGTGCGGCAAACTGGCCGTGCCGGTCGACTACGACCACCTCGACGGCGACGTGGCGACGCTGGCGATGATTCGTTTCCCCGCGACCGGGGACAAGATCGGCTCGCTGGTGATCAACCCCGGCGGACCGGGGGAGTCCGGTATCGAGGCGGCGCTGGGTGTCGTGCAGTCGTTGCCCAAGAAGGTTCGCGAACGCTTCGACCTGGTCGGCTTCGACCCCCGCGGGGTGGGGGCGTCGCGCCCGGCGGTCTGGTGCAACTCCGACGCCGACAACGACCGGCTGCGCACCGAGCCCAACGTCGACTACAGCCCGGCGGGTGTGGCCCACATGGAAGACGAGACCAAGCAGTTCGTCGGCCGCTGCATCGACAAGATGGGCAAGGGTTTCCTGGCCAACGTCGGGACCGTCAACGTCGCACGCGATCTCGATGCCATCCGCGCGGCGCTCGGTGACGAGAAGCTGACCTATCTCGGCTACTCCTACGGCACCCGGATCGGCTCGGCGTACGCCGAGGCCTTCCCGCACAACGTGCGGGCGATGATCCTCGACGGTGCCGTCGACCCCAACGCCGACCAGATCGAGGCGGACCTGCGCCAGGCCAAGGGATTCCAGGACGCGTTCAACGACTACGCCGCCGAATGCGCCAAGCAGCCGACCTGCCCGCTGGGCACCGATCCGGCCAAAGCCGTTGACGTCTACCACAGCCTGGTCGACCCGATGGTCGATCCGAACAACCCGATGGTGGGCCGCCCCGTCCCGACCAACGACCCGCGCGGCCTGAGCTACAGCGACGCGATCATCGGGACGATCATGGCGCTGTATTCGCCGAACCTGTGGCATCACCTGACCGACGGGCTGGCCGAGCTCGTCGACCACCACGGCGACACCCTGCTCGCCCTGGCCGACATGTACATGCGCCGCGACTCGCACGGCCACTACAGCAATGCCACCGACGCGCGGGTGGCGGTCAACTGCGTGGACCAGCCGCCAATCACCGACCGCGCCAAGGTGATTGACGAAGACCGCCGCTCCCGTGAGGTCGCCCCGTTCATGAGCTACGGGCAGTTCACCGGCAACGCGCCGCTGGGTACCTGCGCGTTCTGGCCGGTGCCGCCGACCAGCAAGCCGCACACCATTTCCGCGCCCGGCCTGGCGCCCACGGTGGTGGTGTCGACAACCCATGACCCGGCCACCCCGTACAAGGCCGGCGTCGACCTCGCCAACGAGCTGCGCAGCTCGCTGCTCACCTACGACGGCACCCAGCACACGGTGGTGTTCCAGGGCGACGGCTGCATCGACAACTACGTGACGGCGTATCTGGTCGGTGGTTCCATCCCGCCGAGCGGCGCCAAGTGCTAGCCACCCGGCGACGCTGCCGCCGAACGTGCACTCACGGCGAGGTTTTCGTCGATTCTGCGCCGTGAGTGCACGCTCGGCGAGGGCGCGAGCCACTTGAGAGCCGAGACCAAGGCGTAATCGTTTCGCGCTGTGACGGGTACCCGCGGCTGCAACGATGACAGCCATGTCGCGCCTGAGATCCTTGAGCTCGGCGCTGTTTTCATTCGGGCTGCTGCTCGGTGGCACCTTCGTCGTCGCGCTGCCGGTGGCCGCGGCCACCCCCGAACCCGGTGCCGGGCAGACGCCGGGCCCGAACCCGCCCTCGGCCGCGGTGCCGCAGGGGTGGGGGAGCTGTGGCCAATTCGTCAGTGACACAAGCGAAATCCCGACCGCGCAGTGCACCACCGTGTCGGTGCCGATCGACTACAACAATCCCGCGGGGGCGCAGGCCAAGCTGGCGGTGATCCGGGTCCCGGCGTCGGGGCAGCGGGTCGGCTCGCTGCTGGTCAACCCCGGCGGTCCCGGCGGCTCGGCGGTCGACATGGTGGCCGCGATGGCCCCGGATTTGGCGAACTCTCCGATCAGGCGCAACTTCGATCTGGTCGGCTTCGACCCCAGGGGTGTCGGCCACTCGACGCCCGCGCTGCGCTGCCGCACCGACGCCGAGTTCGACGCCTACCGGCGCGAGCCGATGGTCGACTACAGCCCCGGCGGGGTCGCGCATATCGAGCAGCTCTACCGGCAGCTGGCCCAGCAGTGCGTCAACCGGATGGGCGCGGCGTTTCTGGCCAACACCGGCACCGCCTCGGTCGCGCGCGACATGGACCTGGTGCGCCAGACGCTGGGCGACGACCAGATCAACTACCTGGGCTACAGCTACGGCACCGAGTTGGGCACCGCCTATTTGGAGAAGTTCAGCAACCACGTGCGCGCGATGGTGCTCGACGGCGCCATCGACCCGACCGTCGGGCCGATCGACGAGAACGTCAACCAAATGGCCGGATTCCAAACGGCTTTCAACGACTACGCCACCGACTGCGCGCGCTCACCGGGCTGTCCGCTGGGCACCGACCCGAGCCAATTCGTCAACCGCTACCACGCGCTGGTCAACCCGCTGGCCACCAGGTCCGGCAAAACCGCGGACCCGCGCGGCCTGAGCTACGCCGACGCGACCACCGGCACCATCAACGCGCTCTACACCCCGGCGCACTGGAAATACCTGACTAGCGGGCTGCTCGGCCTGGCCCGCGGCACCGACGCCGGCGACCTGTTGTTGCTCGCCGACGACTACGACGGGCGCGACAAGAACGGGCACTATGCCAACGACCAGGACGCGTTCAACGCGATCCGCTGCGTCGACGCGCCCAACCCGACGGATCAAGCCAGCTGGGTGAGCGCCGATCAGCGGATCCGGCAGGCCGCGCCGTTCCTGAGCTACGGGCAGTTCACCGGAAATGCTCCGCGCGATTTGTGCGCGCTGTGGCCGGTGCCGGCGACGTCGGCGCCGCACGCCGCGCCGCCCA
Source organism: Mycobacterium sp. 1245801.1 (assembly GCF_001673055.1). NCBI lineage: Bacteria > Bacillati > Actinomycetota > Actinomycetes > Mycobacteriales > Mycobacteriaceae > Mycobacterium > Mycobacterium sp. 1245801.1. The sequence goes on along the minus strand of NZ_LZKY01000364.1, from coordinate 3,953 downwards.
TGGCGCCGGGCAAGGTCGTCGTCGTCTCCACCACGCACGACCCGGCCACGCCGTACCAGGCCGGGGTGAACCTGGCCCGCCAGCTCGGCGGCCCGCTGATCACCTACGACGGGACCCAGCACACCGCGGTGTTCAACGGCCACCAGTGCGTGGACACCGCCGTCGTCCGGTATCTGGTCGCCGGCACGCCGCCGCCGGCCTCCTACCACTGCCAGTCCTGACTGCGCGGGGTCACCCGCCCGCCGCCCGGTCCGCATGTCAGAGGTTCTCCCGCAGGGCTTTTGGCTCACGGTGAGAGCTGGACATGGCCCCGCGGCGGAGGCGGCGGTGGAGGCTCGGGCGGAGGCGGCGGTGCCGGCGGCGGCCCGTCCTGTTGTGGGGTGGGTCCTTGTTGCCGCGGCGGGGAGAGCGGCTGTTGCGCACGAGGTGGCGGCGGCGCCACAACGGGTGGCTCGAGCGGCGCGACCGTCGGCGGTGGCGGGATCTGGGGCGGATCGGGTGTGAGCTCTCCTACCGGCGCGGGCTCGATCAGCGCGGCAGGCCCGCTGTCCTGGGCGCCGGATGCCCGAGGCGCCGGCAGCTGCGCAGCCCCGGCCACCGTCGGGGCCGCGCTTATCGAGGCGGCGATCGCCGCGTACGCAACGAGCGCGGTCATGCGCCGACGCCGCCGTCGCGCCGCGCCGCTCAACTGCGGGTTCGCGCGAAAGCGCTGTGGTGATTCACGATGACAACCGGTTACGATGTCGATCTTTCCAGGTGCCGGCCGCCTCCACTGTTACCACTCGGTATCCATTAGGTGAGAGCGGCCGGGCAGGTGACACAAAGAAGCGAAGATTCTGCCGTGCGCATCCGAATCGCCCGATCCGCCGAGACTCTGGTCAACACCTCGGCGCTGCTTGCCGCCGCGGTCATCTGCGCGGGCGGCGCGGCGGCCGACCCGGATCAGGACGCGCAGTTCGTGGCGTTGCTCGCACAAAAGCAGATCCCGGCCACCGACAACGTGCCGGGCCTGGTGTACCGGGCCCGTGAGATCTGCGGGGAACTCGATCACGGCTCCTCGGTCCAGGCCGCCGTGGACGAGGAGGTGAACACGGCGTACCGGGAAAACCCGTCCCTGCGGATAGTCGCCGACCGCGTTACCCGCACCGCGGTCAAATTCGTGTCGGCGTCGGTGGACGTCTACTGCCCAGGCCATCAAGGCGAGCTGCCCTAGCGGCGACCGCGTGCCTTTGCACGCACGGCTCCCCGGCGCGTGGCGTCGCGCCGCAATGTGGGCAATGGTTCTGAGCGGGCATCGGTAACACAGAATTAACAGCAGTTGCATACTGTTCGGGTTATGGATCGACAGAAGGAATTCGTCCTCCGCACCCTCGAGGAACGGGACATCCGCTTCGTTCGGCTGTGGTTTACCGATGTGCTCGGTTTCCTCAAGTCGGTCGCCATCGCCCCGGCCGAGCTCGAAGGCGCCTTCGAGGAGGGCATCGGCTTCGACGGATCCTCGATCGAGGGCTTCTCCCGGGTCTCCGAATCCGACACCGTGGCCAACCCCGACCCGTCCACCTTCCAGGTGCTGCCGTGGGCCTCGGCCAACGGCCACCACCACTCGGCGCGGATGTTCTGCGACATCACCATGCCGGACGGCTCGCCGTCGTGGGCCGACCCCCGCCACGTGCTGCGCCGCCAGCTGCAGAAGGCCAACGACCTGGGCTTCTCCTGCTACGTGCACCCCGAGATCGAATTCTTCCTGCTCAAGCCGGGCCCCGACGACGGGACGCCGCCCGTTCCCGTCGACAACGCCGGCTACTTCGACCAGGCGGTCCACGACTCCGCCTCGAACTTCCGCCGCCACGCCATCGAAGCCCTGGAATTCATGGGCATCTCGGTGGAGTTCAGCCACCACGAGGGCGCGCCCGGCCAGCAGGAGATCGACCTGCGCTTCGCCGACGCCCTGTCGATGGCCGACAACGTGATGACGTTCCGTTACGTCATCAAGGAGGTGGCGATCGAGAACGGCGCCCGCGCGACCTTCATGCCCAAGCCGTTCGGGCAGCATCCCGGGTCCGCGATGCACACCCACATGAGCCTGTTCGAGGGCGACGTCAACGCGTTCCACAGCCCCGACGACCCGCTGCAGCTGTCCGACGTGGGCAAGTCGTTCATCGCCGGAATTCTCGAGCACGCCTCGGAGATCAGCGCCGTCACCAATCAATGGGTCAACTCCTACAAGCGACTGGTCGGCGGCGGCGAGGCGCCCACCGCCGCGTCCTGGGGTGCGGCCAACCGGTCCGCGCTGGTGCGGGTGCCCATGTACACGCCGCACAAGACGTCGTCGCGGCGCGTCGAGGTGCGCAGCCCCGACTCGGCCTGCAACCCGTACCTGGCCTTCGCCGTGCTGCTGGCCGCCGGGCTGCGCGGGGTGGAGAAGGGCTACGTGCTGGGGCCACAGGCCGAGGACAACGTGTGGGACCTGACCGCCGAGGAACGCATCGCGATGGGATACCGCGAGCTGCCGACGAGCCTGGACAGCGCGCTGCGCGCCATGGAGTCCTCCGAGCTGGTCGCGGAAACCTTGGGGGAGCACGTGTTTGACTTCTTCCTGCGCAATAAGCGCACGGAGTGGGCCAACTACCGCAGCCACGTCACCCCATACGAGCTGAGCACCTACCTGTCCCTGTAGGTCCGGATCGGGCATATCCCGTTGTGCACTAGCGCCGCTCGTGCCTGAAGACGGGCGGCTTGCGCTACGGTCGTGGTCGTGACCAAACCCGCGACGCAGCGCCCCAGGCTGCCCAGCGTCGGCCGGCTCGGGTTGGTCGATCCGCAAGCGGCCGAACGCATGGCGCAACTGGGGTGGTACGAGCACGACGACCAGGCGCACGTCGACCTGCTGTGGTCGCTGTCGCGCGCGGCCGACCCTGACGCCGCGCTGCTGGCCCTGGTCCGGCTCTCGGAGAACCCCGACGCCGGGTGGGACGAACTCAACGCCGCCCTGCTCGCCGAACGCCCGCTGCGCGGCCGGCTGTTCGGCGTGCTCGGCGCGTCGCTGGCCCTGGGCGATCACCTGATCGCCCAGCCGCAATCCTGGAAATTGTTGCGCGGCAACGTCAAACTGCCCACCCGCGACGAGCTGCGCGCGGTGTTCACCGGCTGCGTGGATGAGGCGCTGGCCGCGCCGGGTTCGGCGATGGTGCGCCTGCGCACCCGCTACCGCGACCAGCTGCTGGTGCTGGCCGCGCTGGACCTGGCCGCCACCGTCGAGGACGAGCCGGTGGTCCCGTTCACCGTGGTGGCGGCCCACCTCTCGGACCTGGCCGACGCCGCGCTGGCCGCCGCGCTGCGGGTGGCCGAGAACAGCGTGTGCGGCGACCGGACGCCGCCGCGGCTGGCGGTCATCGCGATGGGCAAATGCGGTGCCCGCGAACTGAACTACGTCAGCGACGTCGACGTCATCTTCGTCGGCGAGCAGGCCGACACCGTCACCACCCGGGTGGCCAGCGAGATGATGCGGCTGGCCTCCGAGGCGTTTTTCCAGGTCGACGCCGGTCTGCGGCCCGAGGGGCGCAGCGGGGAACTGGTCCGCACCGTCGAGTCGCACATCGCCTACTACCAGCGCTGGGCCAAGACCTGGGAGTTCCAGGCGCTGCTGAAAGCCCGTGCGGCCGTAGGCGACGCGGAGCTGGGGCGGCGCTACCTGGACGCGTTGATGCCGATGGTGTGGGTCGCCTGCGAGCGTGAGGACTTCGTGGTCGAGGTGCAGGCCATGCGGCGCCGGGTCGAGCAGCTGGTGCCCGCCGAGGTCCGCGGCCGCGAGATCAAGCTGGGCAGCGGCGGGCTGCGCGATGTGGAATTCGCCGTGCAGCTGCTGCAGCTGGTGCACGGCCGCGGCGACGACTCGCTGCACGTGGCGTCGACGGTGGACGCGCTGGCCGCGCTGGGTCAGGGCGGCTACATCG
>NZ_LZKY01000363.1:0-720 GCF_001673055.1 Mycobacterium sp. 1245801.1 | reverse complement strand
GCCCGTTCCCGGCGTTGCAGAGCGACTTCCGGTATCTGCTGATGCCGGCGCAGCCCCCGGTGGCTGGCTGACATGGGCTACATGGAGCGGAGAATCCGCGTCTACTTATGTGACCGCTGCGGGGAATGCCGCCAAGCCGAGGGAACCGAACCCGTCCCTGCCGGCTGGATGCAATTGCTGTATGGGCCGGATGTGCCTCTCGTTATCTCGTGCGCAGCCAACAAAACTGCGGAACTCGGCCGGACAATCAAACCGGATTGGCTGTGCGTCGACTGCGCATCGTGGCTGCGCAAATTCCTTGAAGGCCGCAAGGTTGCCGACTAACACCGGCGACAGCGCTCCCACATTCTCCCCTTCTGGTGGCGTTGATCGCCCGCCGGTGAGCGGCTCCCGTCAACCCTCGCCGACCATGCGTGGAATGCCGCCGCCAGAAGGGGACCCCCAACGAAGCGGAAGGTGTTCGCGGCTATGGGATTAGCGGAACGCCTCGGCGACTTCACCCGCAACGGGTTGTCCGGGTCGTTGCAGCATTCCCGCCACAGTTGGGACAGGTTGCCGCCGGATTCGATCCACGCGTCGAACGTGGCGCGGTCGTCGTCGTTGAGCTGGTCGTACCAGGCGCACACCCCGCAGCCGATGCGGCTGCGGGTGAAGTCGCCGAGGCGTTCCGCTAATCCCATAGCCGCGAACACCTTCCGCTTCGTTGGGGGTCCCCTTCTG
>NZ_LZKY01000362.1:0-1384 GCF_001673055.1 Mycobacterium sp. 1245801.1 | reverse complement strand
CGGCGTCGCGCAGCGACAGCGCGCCGGCGACGTAGGCGGCCGCGATCTCCCCTTGCGAATGGCCGATCACCGCGTCGGGGTTCACCCCGACCGACTTCCACAGCTCGGCCAGCGACACCATCACCGCGAAGAGCACCGGCTGCACAACGTCGACGCGGTCCAGGCTCGCAGCGCCGGGCGCGCCGCGAAGCACGTCGGTCAGCGACCAGTCGACGAATTCGGCGAAGGCCTCTTCGCACTCCCGGATCTGCTGCGCGAATACCGGTGCGGTGTCCAGCAATTCGATTGCCATGCCCAGCCATTGCGAGCCCTGGCCGGGAAAGACGAACACCGTCTTGCCCGCCGGTGTCGCGGTGCCCCGGATGACCGATCCGGTCGGGTCGTCGTTGGCCAGCTCGTCCAGCCCGGCGAGCAGCCGGTCGCGGTCACCGCCCACCACGACGGCCCGGTGCTCGAACGTCGCGCGGCCCGCCAATGACCACCCGATGTCGGCGACGTCCAGATCATCGTGCGCGCGAACGTATTCGGCCAGCCGGGCCGCCTGCGCGGCCAACGCCGACGGGGACTTCGCCGATACCGCCCACGGGACCACCGCCCGCGCCGGGCCGGCCTCCCGCACCGGTTCGGCCGGGGCGGCCTCGACGATGACGTGCGCGTTGGTGCCGCTGATGCCGAACGACGACACGCCCGCCCGGCGCGGGCGTTCGGCCCGCCAGGGTTGCGCCTCGGTCAGCAACGACACCGCACCCGCCGACCAGTCCACGTGCGGGCTAGGAGCGTCCACGTGCAACGTCGCGGGCAGTGTCTCGTGGCGCATCGCCTGCACCATCTTGATGACGCCGGCCACCCCGGCGGCGGCCTGCGTGTGGCCCATGTTCGACTTGATCGACCCCAGCCAAAGCGGCTCACTGCGATCCTGCCCATAGGTCGCCAGCAGCGCCTGGGCCTCGATCGGGTCACCCAAGGTGGTTCCGGTGCCGTGCCCCTCGACGACGTCGACGTCGGCCGCGGCCAACCCGGCGTTGGCGAGCGCGGCACGCACCACCCGCTGCTGCGAGGGACCGTTGGGCGCGGTCAACCCGTTGGAGGCGCCGTCCTGGTTGACCGCCGAGCCGCGCACCACCGCCAGCACCGGGTGCCCCAGGCGCTGCGCGTCCGACAAGCGCTCCACCACCAGCATGGCTCCGCCCTCGGACCAGCCGACGCCGTCGGCCGCACCCGCGTAGGCCTTGCACCGCCCGTCGGGCGCCAGGCCGCGGTGCCGGCTGAACTCCACGAAGACGGTCGGCGTGGCGTTCACCGTCGCACCGCCGGCCAGGGCCAGGTCGCACTCCCCCGAGCGCAGCGACTGCACGGCCATGTGCAGCGCCACCAACGACGACGA
>NZ_LZKY01000361.1:0-25277 GCF_001673055.1 Mycobacterium sp. 1245801.1 | reverse complement strand
TTCCGCCATCCGATCCCGCGTGCGGGCCAAGGCCCGGTCACCCTGCTCGGCGACGCCGCGCACACGATGCCGCCCACCCTGGCTCAGGGCACCAACCAGGCGTTGCTCGACACCATGGTGCTGTGCGGGGCACTGGCGGGCGTGCGTCGTGCGACAAACGTTCGCGGCGAAGATGTTTCGCGTGCGTTGCGGTCCTACGAGAAGACCCGGCGCCGGCGGGTCATGGCCGTGTCGTGGGCGGCATCGTGTGCGCGGCGTCGCCGAGCAGGGTGACCGGGCCTTGGCCCGCACGCGGGATCGGATGGCGGAAATGCGGGAACGGCGAGCGGGCCAAATCGTCGTCGGTCAAGGTGGCGAGCACCCGATCGACCAAGTCCGACCATCCGCAAAAGTGCGACCGCATCATCTCGATCGGCCGCTGCGGCCGGACGAAGTCGGGCGACCAGGGCAGGTCGAACCACCACTGCACGTCGCAGCCCCCGGCGGGCCACAGGCCGAGGTTGCCGTGCCCGCCGATGATCATCAGCGCGGCATCGCAATCCGCGATCTCCGGAAGCGTGGCCAGCCCCTGCCAGCTGCACCAGCCGGTGGGCGACGCGCCTTGGGCGCCAACGTGATCGCGCACCCGCGAGTGCAGGCCGTCGGCACCGATCAGCACGTCCCCCTCGGCCACCGTGCCGTCGTCGAACTCGACGCTGACCCCGTCACCCGTGCTTGCCAACCCGATCACCCGGGAGCCGCACCGGATGCGCTCGACCGGGAACCCCTCGAGAAGCCGATCCAGCAGAACGCGGCGCGGAACCATCCGGATGGGCGCACCCAGTCGCCGCACCATCGCGGTCACGTCGAGGGTTCCGACCCTGCGGCCCGTGGGCGTCACCGCCCGCACGGTGGCCAAGGGCCGGCCGGCGCCGTCCATATCGACACCCAGCTGGTTGAGGACCGTCTCGCCGTGGGACCAGATCGTCACCGCGCCGCCGGCCGCCCGCACATCGGGCCGCTGCTCGAAGACGATGACGTCGTGCCCGTCGCGGAGCAGGCCCCGGGCGACGGAGATGCCGGCGACACCGGCGCCCACGACGAGCACCCGGAGCGAACGCGCGTCGCCGAACACGCGATCCTCTATAGCGAGCGTTGCAGGAGCACTTGGCCGCTGTCGGCGGCAACCACCTGCACGGCGGCGATCTGGTCGATCGGGGTCGAGATGGCGCCCGCGGGTGTCGCGGTGTGGCCGGGCACGGCCACCCACGTCGCCAACCGCGTCTGGCTGCCGTCGCGGCCCACCACAACCATGGCGAGCGTGTCGTGGTGCGCGTTGAGCGGCGCCAGGCACACGCAGCGCAGGTTGATGGAGGTCCCCCAGTGCTGGCTGCTGACGGCGACCGTCGACGTCAGCAGGGTGGTGCTCACCTGCGCCATCGGCTCCGACGACGCGGTCACCTGCTGGGACGGAGTCGACGACCACCCCTCGAGGCCGACGAACACCCCGATCGCCAGCACCGCGGCCGCGGCCGCCGACGCCACCCAGGTCACCACCCGGGTGCGGCGCCGGCGCCAACGAACCGTCGCCAGCAGGGACGGCAGCAACTGTGGAGACATCTCCGGGGCCGGACCGGATTGGTCGATCGCGGCCACCTCGGCACGGTCAAGCTGTGAGAGCAGGGCCGGCACTCCACTGAGATCGGCGACGGCCTCCCGGCAAGACGGGCAGCGCGCCATGTGCGTCTCGAATTCGCGGCGTTCCGCGGCCGACAAAGATCCCAACACGTATGCGGCATCCCACATCGCGTAGCGGTCTTCGGGAGGGCCGACATCCTGCACCGGCGTCCTCATTTCATCCATCTCCGTCACCCCTCAAGCATTCGGAGCCCCTCATCGGGTGACCCCAAGTTCCTGCAGAGTGAGTCGCAACGCCCGCACGGCATAGTGTAGTCGCGACTTCACTGTTCCCTCGGCGATGCCGAGGTCCGCAGCGATCTGCGTGGTGGTCCATCCGCGGTAGTAGGACCGTTCGATCACTGCTCGGTGCTCGGCGGACAACTGGGCCATCCCGTCCGCTATCAGCAACCGGTCCAGCGCCGCATTGACCTCATCCGGCGTGGACTGTTCGGGCGCACCCGATACGTCTGTGGAACCGACGACGTTGCGAAACCGCGCGCTGCGCCGGTCGTCGATGATCATGTTGCGGGCCACCGTGAACAGCCACGCCCGCGCCGAGCGCTCGGTGTCCCCGACGACCTCGGGGTGCTGCCATGCGCGCAGCAACGTCTCCTGGACCACATCCTCGGACTGGCTCGCGTCCCCCGTCAGCCGCAGCGCATAACGCCACAGAACCGCGGCGTGTTCGTCATAGAGCGCCTTCATCAGAGCGGCCTCGGCAGCCCCGGAAGCCCTCCCCGTGCCAGCCACACGAGCCACTCGATCACCTCCTGCCCGGGAAACGAGCGGAGCTGAGGTTTAGTTCACCAGCGTCAGGATGCGCGGCCCCGCGTCGGTGACCGCGACGGTGTGCTCCCAGTGTGCCGCGCGCGAACCGTCGGTGGTGGTGACCGTCCACTGGTCGTCCAGCACCACCGTCTTGCCGGTGCCCAGCGTCAGCATGGGCTCGATGGCCAGCACCGATCCGGCTGCCAGCAGGGGGCCGCGCCCGGGCGAACCCTCGTTGGGCAAAAACGGATCCATGTGCATCTGCCGGCCGATGCCGTGCCCGCCGTAACCCTCGACGATCCCGAAGGCGCGCGAGTGGCGGGCCTCCGCGTCGCGGGTGCCCATCTCGATGGCGTGCGACACGTCGGTCAGCCGGTTACCGGGCACCATCGCCGCGATCCCGGCCTCCAGCGATTCGCGGGTCGCCTGCGACAGCGCTTCATCGGCGGCGTCCAGCGTCCCGACCCCGAAGGTGATCGCGGCGTCGCCGTGCCAGCCGTCGAGCACCGCGCCGCAGTCGATGGACACCAGGTCACCGGACGCCAGGATCTCGGCGGCCGACGGTATGCCGTGGACGACCCGCTCGTTGACCGAGGAACAGATCGACGCCGGATAACCGTGATAGCCCAGGAACGACGGCACCGCGCCGGCGTCGCGGATCACCGACTCGGCGATCTCGTCCAGGCTCAGCGTCGACACCCCGGCGATCGCGGCCGCCCGCACCGCCTGCAGCGCCGCCGCGACCACCGCGCCCGCCGCCGCCATGGCGTCGAGCTCACCGGCGCTGCGCTGCGGCACCACCTTGCGGCTCCGCAGCCGCGCCAGCGGGTTCATCCCTACTTGCCCAGCGCCTGCAACGCGCGGGCGAACACTTCGTCCATAGTGCCGACGGCGTCGACCGTCTTGAGCTGGTCGCTGTAGTACTCCAGCAGCGGTGCCGTCTCGTCGCGGTAGACCTTCATCCGGTTCAGGATGATGTCGTCGGTGTCGTCGGCGCGGCCCCGCGCTTTGAGCCGCTCCAGCAGCTCCTCCTGGGACACCCGGAATTCCAGCACCGCGTCGATGTCGGTGCCCCGGCGCCCCAGCATGTCGTGCAGGGCTTTGGCCTGTCCGGTCGACCGCGGGAAGCCGTCCAGGATGAAGCCGTTGGCCGCGTCGGCATCGCTCAGGCGGTCGTCGACGAGCTGGTTGGTCAGCTCGGAGGGCACCAGGTCGCCGGCGTCCAGGTAGCGCTTGGCCTCCAGGCCCAGCTTGGTTCCGTTCTCGATGTTGCTGCGGAACAGCTCACCGGTGGAGATGTGCGGGATTCCCAGCTTTTCGGAGAGCTTCTGGGCCTGCGTTCCCTTGCCCGCCCCCGGCGGTCCCAGCAAAACGACTCTCACTTCAGGAACCCTTCATAGTTGCGCTGCATGAGCTGACTCTCGATCTGCTTGACCGTATCCAAGCCCACGCCGATCATGATCAACACCGCGGTACCGCCGAACGGCAGATTCTGAACCGCTCCGCCATTGCCGATCTGCAAGAACAAGTTGGGCAGCACCGAGATCGCGCCGAGGTAGATCGAGCCCGGCAGGGTGATCCGGCTCAGCACGAAACGCAGGTAGTCGGCGGTCGGCTTGCCCGGCCGGATGCCGGGGATGAACCCGCCGAACTTCTTCATCTCGTCGGCACGCTCGTCGGGATTGAACGTGATCGACACGTAGAAGTACGTGAAGAAGATGATGAGGCCGAAGTAGATGGCGATGTACACCGGATCGCTGGGGTCCGACAGGTAGCTGCCGACGAACTTGTCCCACCAGCTGTTGCCCACGCCGCCGCTGCCGCTGCGGATCAGTTGGGTGATCAGGTGCGGAATGTAGATCAGCGAGGACGCGAAGATGACCGGGATAACACCGGCCTGGTTGACCTTGAGCGGCAGATACGTGGAGGTTCCGCCGTACATGCGCCGGCCGACCATCCGCTTGGCGTACTGGACCGGGATCCGGCGCTGGCCCTGCTCGACGAACACGACGCCGACGATGATGACCAGCGCGGCGACCAGGACGGCGGCGAAGATCATCCCGCCGCGGCTGTCCAGGATCGTCTTGCCCTCGGCGGGGATGCGGGCCGCGATCCCGACGAAGATCAGCAGCGACATGCCGTTGCCGATGCCGCGCTCGGTGATCAGCTCACCCATCCACATCACCAGCGCCGCGCCGGACGTCATCACCAGCACGATGACCACCAGCGTGAAGATGCTCTGGTCGGCGATGATGTCCAGCGAGCAGCCCTGCAGCAGCCCGCCGTTGGCGGCCAGGGCCACGATGCTGGTGGCCTGCAGGATGGCCAGCGCGATGGCCAGGTAGCGGGTGTACTGCGTCATCTTGGCCTGGCCCGATTGGCCTTCCTTGCGCAGTTCCTCGAACCGCGGGATGACGACCGTGAGCAGCTGCACGATGATGCTGGCCGTGATGTAGGGCATCACCCCCACCGCGAACACGGTGAGTTTGAGCAGGGCACCACCGGAGAACAGGTTGATCAGCGAGTAGATCTGTCCGGCCGCGCCACCGCTGGCCTCTTTGATGCACTGCTGGACGTTCGGGTAGTTGACGCCAGGGGACGGTAACGCGGCGCCGACCCGATACAAGACGACGATGCCAAGCGTGAAGAGGATCTTCCGTCTCAGGTCGACTGTCCGCAGCGATGAGATGAAAGCGGAAAGCAACTCTTCCTCCTGCGCAGCCGGGGGTTTCCTGCATCACGCGCCCAACACCCGCAGGCCAGGACGTACGGCCGACTAATCTACAGCGCGTCAAACCGTGTACGAGACTAACAGCTGGTACGGGCAGCTCTGGTCAGGGCCTTTACTGCGCCCCTCTGTGAGACCGCCCGCGGCGCGGTTAACCGGGCGTTTGCGTCGCCGCCGCCCCACGGGAGAAAAACACAGCAAGCCGTAAGCCGCGAGGCGTAGAGTTCCCCTGACTCGTTGCATTTGCTAAATAACTTGGGAGCAGCATGACACGCACTGACCAAGACAGCTGGGACTTGGCCTCGAGCGTCGGCGCCACGGCCACCATGGTCGCCGCGGCCCGCGCGCTGGCCAGCGAGGGTTCCAATCCGATCATCAACGACCCCTTCGCCGCGCCCCTGGTGCGCGCGGTCGGCCTCGATTTCTTCCGGCGCCTGGTCGACGGTGAGGTCACCGAATCCGAGGGCTACCAGGGCAGCGGCAAGGACCTGGGGCTGGAGACCGACTCGATCGCCGTGCGCACCCGCTTCTTCGACGACTTCTTCCTCGACGCCGCCCGCGACGGGGTCCGCCAGGCGGTGATCCTGGCCGCCGGCCTCGATTCCCGCGCCTACCGGTTGAGCTGGCCGGCCGGCAGCGTGGTCTACGAGGTCGATCAGCCCGCCGTCGTCGAGTTCAAGAGCACGACGATGTCGCACCTGGGTGCCGCCCCGGCCGCGGAGCGGCGCACGGTCAGCATCGATCTGCGCGAGGACTGGCCGGCCGCGTTGCGCGACAGCGGCTTCGACGTGACCCAGCCGACGTCGTGGAGCGCCGAGGGACTGCTGATGTACCTGCCGCCGGACGCCCAGGACCGGCTCTTCGACAACATCACCGAGCTCAGCGCCCCCGGCAGCAGGCTGGCCACCGAGTATCACCCCGACACCGCCGGCACGACGATGTCGCAACGCGCCCAGGAGTTCAACGACAGGTGGGCCAAAGTCGGCTGCGACATCGACCTGTCGGGGCTGTTCTTCGACGGCGAGCGCAGCAACGTCGTCGACTACCTCACCGGTAAGGGCTGGGAGGTGGCCGCCCGGCCGCGCCGCGAGCTGTTCGGCGAATACGGCCTGAAATTCCGCGACGACGAGGCGATGGCGCAGTTCCGCAACATCGTCGCGGTGACCGCCACTCTGCGTTAGCCATGCCGGAGACCGACAGCAAGCGATCGGACGGCGACAGCTGGGATCTGGCGTCCAGCGTGGGAGCCACCGCCACCGCGGTGGCCGCCCGGCGGGCGCTGGCGTCCAAGGGTCCCAACCCGCTGATCGACGATCCCTTCGCCGAGCCGTTGGTGCGCGCCGTCGGCGTCGAGGCCTTCATCCGGATGATGGACGGAGACATCGAGACGCCCGAGGATGATCCGGCGTTCACCGCGCGGCGGCTCGGTGAGGGCATGGCGGTCCGCACCCGGTTCTTCGACTCGTTCTTTCTGGGGGGCGCCGACTCCGGTATCCGCCAGGCCGTCATCCTGGCCTCGGGACTGGACACCCGGGCCTACCGGCTGGCCTGGCCGCCCGGCACCGTGGTCTACGAGATCGACCAGCCGCGGGTGATCGAGTTCAAGACCCGCACGATGGCGGACCTGGGTGCAACCCCGAGCGCCGAGCGGCGGGCGGTGGGCGTGGACCTGCGCGACGATTGGCCGGCCGCCCTGCGCGACGGTGGATTTGATGCGGCCGCGCCCACGGCGTGGAGCGCCGAAGGCCTGCTGGGTTATCTGCCGCCGGAGGCACAGGACCGCCTGTTCGACAGCATCACCGCGCTGTCCGCCGTCGGCAGCCGGATCGGCACCGGCTACGTGCCCGACATGCGCGGGCGCATCGAAAAGCGGGGCCGCGAGATCAGCGAGCGCTGGCGCCGGATGGGACTAGACCTCAACTGGGCGGATCTGGTGTACCCGGGCGAACGCAACGACGTCGTGACCTACCTGTCCGAGCGGGGCTGGCGCTCGTCGGTGCACAGCACCCCGGAACTGTATGCCGCCAACGGTTTCGAATTCCCCGAGCAACCGTCGATGGCGGCCTTCGCCGACATCCGATACGTGACCGCGACCCTGTCCGAGGAGGCGTCGTGACCCGCACCGATCGAGACACCTGGGACCTGGCCTCGAGCGTGGGCGCCACGGCGACCTGGGTCGCCGCTTGCCGGGCGCTGGCCGGTAAGCGGGCCGACGCGCTGATCGACGATCCGTTCGCCGACCCGCTGGTCCGCGCGGTGGGCGCCGAGTTCTTCATCCGGGTGCTCGACGGCGAAATCACCGATGAGACCGGCGGTCTCGATGCCGACGCCGACCCGGATGCGGAATTCAACCTGCAGCGGATGACCAACATGATGGCCGTGCGCACCCGCTACTTCGACGACTTCTTCACCGACGCAACCGCTTCCGGTATCCGCCAGGTCGTCATCCTGGCCTCCGGCCTGGACTCACGCCCCTATCGCCTGGCCTGGCCGGCGGGCACCGTGGTGTACGAGGTCGACCAGCCCGCCGTCATCGAGTTCAAGTCCACGACGCTGGGCACGTTGGGGGCCAAGCCCACCGCGCAGCTGCGCACGGTGTCGGTCGACCTGCGCGAGGACTGGCGTGGCGCCCTGCGGGACAAGGGTTTCGACGAGTCGCGGCCCAGCGCCTGGAGCGCCGAGGGCCTGTTGATGTATCTGCCGCCGCAGGCGCAGGACAGCCTGTTCGACGTGATCACCACGCTCAGCGTGCCGGGCAGCCGGCTGGCGACCGAGTACCACGACGGCGGCACCTCGGACCTGCTGGAAAGGCGCGCCAAGGCGATGACCAGGCGGTGGGGGCAATTCGGCTTCGATGTCGACGTGTCGACGCTGGTCTACCGCGGCGCGCGCACGCCTGCAGCGCAGTATCTGAGCGCCCTGGGCTGGCGGGTGTCGACCCGCACCCGCGCCGACATGTTCGCCGAGGCCGGGCTGCCCCTTCCACCGGGCGACAGCCTGAAGTCGCTGCGGCACAGCATCGCGGTCGACGCCGTACTGCCCTGACGGTCAGTTGGGGTTGGCCGCCGGTGCCCGCACGACCATCGGCACGGCCGGGAAACACCAGGCCATCTCCGAGCGCGACTTGCGCAGCGCGGCGGTGCCGTAACCCCGCTTGCGGTGATCGGGGTGGATCCAGATTCGCACGTCGACCTCGCCGCGGACCAGCTCGCCGAACACCATGCCGACCTTTTCGCCGTGGTCGATGGCCACGAACCAGGCGGCCTCCTCGTCGTCGACCCGGCCCAGCGCGGCGCTGATCTCGTCGTCGAGGTTGCCCGCCTGCCCGCCGGATCCGTCGCCCGACACGCCACCCATGTCCTCGGTGCGGACGCCGAAGATGTCGCGGTCCTCGCTCGCGGAGAACGGCCGCAGCTCGAGGGTGTCCCCCGAACTCGCGGGACGCTCGCCCAGGGTGAAGCTCAGCTGCTTGTTCAGGTCCTCGAGTTCGGTCTGGATCGTCTTTCGTGAATCCTTCGTGAGTCGGTCGAAGGACAAGCCGAATACCGCTTCGGCGCCCGTCCGCGAGGTATCGAGCAAACCGGCGATGGCGTCGATCGCCTCCGATTTGTTGCCGGCCTCCACAATCAGGTCGAGTACTTCGTGTCGTCGTTCAAGGGCTTTCAACAGTGCGTCGGCGATTTCGCGGCGGGCGGCTTTGCGGTCCTGGTCGGTCATTGCACCAGCCTAGATCGCCGGTGGTACCACCGCGCTACATCTGCGGTTCCCCAACTCCAGGAAGCGCTGGTAACGATCCCCGACCGCGCTCGCCCAGGCGGGGTCGGGCTCGACGATGCGCTCGGTGCGCACCCATCGGGCCGCATCGGCGATGGTCGTCTCCAGGCCGGCCGCCATGCGCGCCAGGAAGGCGGCTCCCAGCGCGGCCCCCTCCGCCACCCCGGACACCTCGACCGGGCGCCCGGTGGCGTCGGCGATGGCTTGCAGCCACGGCCCCACCCGGGTGCCGCCGCCGGTGGCCACGATGCGTGACACCGGCGTCCCGGACAGTTCGATGAGCTGGCGGACGACGAAGCCGGATGCCTCGTAGGCGGCCCGCCGCAGCGCGGCGGCGTCGTGGGTGAGATCCAGCGCCTCGAGCACGCCCCGGCGGTCCGGGTCGTGGAACGGGGTGCGCTCGCCCCGCAAATAGGGCGACCACACCGGCACCCGCCCGGGCTCCACGGCCGTCGGATCCGCCGGTGCCACAACGCGATCCACCCAGCCCAGGAACAGCCCGCCGGCGTTGCTGGCCCCGCCGATCTGGCTCTTGCCGGGCGTGGTGTGCGGAATGGTCCACAGGCCGGGCATCTGGCGAGCCTCGGCGATCGTCGTCCAGACGATCAGCGTGGTCCCGCACATCACCAGCACGTCGCCGTCGTGATCGGCACCGGCGACGATCTGTTCGCACAACGCGTCGATGGCGCCGGTGGCCAGCGCGGCCTCGCTGCCGTTGACCTGCCCGACGACGGCCCCCATGCTTTCCACCCGGGGCAGCTGCGAGACCTGCGCGCCCCGGTCGGCGCATGCCTCGGCGTTCCAGCCGGTCCCGTCGAACAAGGGAAACGCCGTGGCGGCGGTGGCGATGTCGATGACCGCCTGGCCCGACAGCGCGTGGTTGGCCACCGCCGGCGCGGGCCAGTAGCCGGCGGCGCCCGGCGCGTGGGCGGCCGTCCAGCGCAAGAACTCGGCGGCCTCGCCCAGTGCGGGCAGCTGCGGCGCTTGTGGGCCCGGGCCGCCGGGCGCGCGGCCCCGCGCGTCGCCGTAGAGCAGTCCCGGCGTGATCGGTGTGCCGGTGTCGTCGACGGCGGTCATCGACGGCACCATCGCCGAGACGGCCACCGCCGCGATTCCGGGTTGCCCGACCAGTTCGTCCAGCGCCGCCGACGGCCCACGCCGCCACGCCGCCACGGCGTCGTGCTCCAGCCGGTCGGGTTCGGGCACCCGCAGCTCGTGCGGGATGCGCACGCGCGCCGTCACGTTGCCGTCGGGGTCGGCGGCGATGGCCTTGACCGCGGTGCTGCCGACGTCGATGCCGATTGTGACGTCATTGCGTGACACGGGCGTCACCGTACGCCAGCATTGGCACTCGTGACGTCCAAACCGCGCGCCTTGGTGACCGCCCCGATGCGTGGGCCGGGCTTCGCCACACTGCGGGAGCTCGCCGACGTCGTCTACGACCCCTGGATCGAGCAGACCCCGCTGCGCATCTACAGCGCCGAGCAGCTGGCCGAGCGAATCACCGGCGAGGGCGCCGAAATCGTGGTGGTGGAAAGCGATTCGGTGCGCGGCCCGGTGTTCGACGCGGGCGTGCGGGTGATCGCGTCCACCCGTGGCGACCCCAACAACGTCGACGTCGCCGGGGCCACCGCGGCCGGCATCCCGGTGCTGAACACGCCGGCCCGCAACGCCGATGCCGTCGCCGAGATGACGGTGGCCCTGCTGCTTGCCGCCACCCGGCACGTGCTGACCGCGGACGCGGATGTGCGCAGCGGCAACATCTTTCGCGACGGCAGCATCCCGTATCAACGCTTCCGCGCCGCCGAGATCGCCGGGCTCACCGCGGGGCTGGTGGGCCTCGGCGCGGTCGGCCGCGCTACGCGGTGGCGGCTGTCCGGGCTGGGCCTACGCGTCATCGCCCACGACCCCTACAACCCCGACGCCCGGCACAGCCTCGACCAGTTGCTGGCCGAGGCCGACGTGGTCTCGATGCACGCCCCGGTCACCGACGACACGGCCTGCATGATCGGCGCGCGGGAGTTCGCGGCCATGCGCGACGGCGTGGTCTTCCTCAACACCGCCCGGGCCCAGTTGCACGACACCGATGCGCTGGTGGACGCCCTGACCGCGGGCAAGGTGGGCGCCGCGGGGCTCGACCACTTCGCCGGCGAGTGGCTGCCGGCCGATCACCCGCTGGTGGGCATGGGAAACGTGGTGCTGACCCCGCACATCGGGGGCGCCACCTTCGACACCGAGGCGCGGCAGGCGCAGATGGTGGCCGACGACCTGGAAGCGCTGTTGGCCGGCAACGCGCCCGCGCATATTGTCAACCCGGAGGTGTTAGGGCCATGAAGTTCGTGGACAACCCGGAAACCGCGGTGCTGGACGCCGCCAAGGACATGCTGCGCCGCGGTCTGGTCGAGGGGACTGCCGGCAACATCTCCGCGCGCCGCGCCGACGGCCACATCGTCATCACCCCGTCGTCGGTCGACTACCGCGACATGCAGCTCGACGACCTGGTGCTCGTCGACGCCGACGGCTCGGTGCTGCAGGCGGCGCAGGGCCGCGCGCCGTCATCGGAGATGCAGCTGCACCTGGCGTGTTATCGGGCGTTCGACGACATCGGCAGCGTCATTCACAGCCATCCGGTGTGGGCCACCATGTTCGCCATCGCCCACGAACCGATCCCGGCCTGCATCGACGAGTTCGCAGTCTATTGCGGCGGCGACGTCCGGTGCACCGACTACGCCGCCTCCGGCACGCCCGACGTCGGCGCCAACGCGGTGAAGGCGCTCGAGGGCCGCGGCGCCGCGCTGATCGCCAACCACGGCCTGGTGGCGGTGGGACCGCGGCCCGACAAGGTGTTGCATATCACCGCGCTGGTCGAGCGGACCGCTCAAATCCTCTGGGGTGCAAGGGCTCTCGGCGGGCCGGTGCCCATCCCCGAGGACGTCAACCGCAACTTCGCGTCCGTGTATAGCTATCTGCGGACGAACGCCTAGCCGGCCGCCGGGCCCGGCGCTACCTGAAACTGACCGGGAGTGACTCGTACACGGTCATGTTGTTGCTAAGGTCGGGCAGCGTCATCCTCGGTCGGCCGACGTCGATGTTGTTGGTATTCAACAGGATTTCATCGAGCGCGGCCCGGACCTCCGCCCGCGCAAGCATCGCACCCAAGCAGTGGTGGGCGCCGCCGCCGCCGAAGGACTGGTGGGGGTTGGGATCACGGCGGATGTCGAACCGGTAGGGGTCCGCGAAGACGTCCTCGTCGCGATTGGCCGAGCGCAGCATCGTCACCACCCGCGCACCCGCGGGGATCACCGCGTCACCGAGCGTCACATCCCTGATCGCCCCGCGCACCCAGAACATGATCGGTGTGGAGTAGCGGATCACCTCCTCGACCGCGGTGCGCCGCGTGTCCGGGTCGGATCGGTAGGCCGCGAGCTGATCCGGATTGCCGGCGAAGGCTCGGATGCCGTCGCACAACGCATTTCGCGTCGTATCGGCGCCGGCCAGGCCGAGCACGAAGAAGAAGATCTCCAGCTCGTTGGATGGCAGCAAAAAGCTTTCGCCCGATTCCGCGGTGATCTCGGTGGTGCACAGCGCGCTCCAGATGTCGTCCACGGGATGCTCCCGCTTGCGGGCGGTCAGCGCGCTCGCGTACTCGAACAGCTCCATGAACGGCAACAGATCATCGCCGCCGGGGACCGACATCTGTGCGCCGGCCGTCTTCAGCACCCGGTCGATCAAGCCGAACACTTGGGGGCGGTCGGCGTCGGGGATCCCGACGATGTCACCGATCACCGATATCGGCAGTCCCGCGGCCAGGTCGACAAACTCACCGCCACCGGATTCGACGAGTGTCGCGGCCATGGCCTTGGCCCGCCGGCGAATCCCCTCTTCCAGTTTGGCCACCGCGCGGGGTGTGAACGCGCGGGAGATGACTTTGCGGCGAATCGTGTGATCCGGCGGGTCCATGCTCACGATCGCCGGATAGGCGTCGAACAACGGTACGTCCTGGATCAGCGGGCCGCGGGTCGCCGTGAATGTTTCGTGATCGCGGTGCACGCGCGCGACGTCCGCGTGCTTGGTGCACACCCAAAACTCGCGTCCCACAGCGGATTGCACGTCGGAAGTCAGCCGCTGGTGAAAGACCGGGGTGTGGGCGCGCAACTCGGCAAACAGATCGTCGGGAAAACGCGACGCCCATAGCGCGGGGGCGGCGAGATCGATGGTCGCGCCGGTCACGATCCGTCTCGATTCCGCTTGAGCTCCTCGCGCAGGCCGGCCAGGATCAGGCGCAGTCCGTAGGCGAACGCCTCGTCACCCGGACCGTGTGCCATTCCCCCGGCGCGCCGGGTGTGTTCAAGCTGAACCGAGCCCAGCAGATGGATGTACAACGCTGCATGCGCGGCATCGAAATGCTTTTCATCCAAGCCACTTTCGCGCAGAATTGCGCGCGCGGCGCGGTTCATCTCGGCGGCCGCGGCGGTGTGCGGATGCTGCTGGAGCAGGGCCGCGATCCCGGGAACGTCGACGAGCACGTGCCAGGCATTCAGGTGCAGCGCAATCAACCGCGCTTCCCAATCGCCCGCCTGCGGCACCTCGATCTGCGTGAGGACCGATTCGATGAGCAGATCGAGCAGTTCGCGCTTGTCGCGGACGTGGTAGTACACCGACGAGGCGGCCGTACCCGCTTCGGCCGCCAGCTCCCGCATCGTCACCCGGCCGACGCCCACGCGCCTAGCCAGTTGCAGGAGGTGCTTGGTCAGGTGCGCCCGGTCCAGGGCCCCGTAGCGCAGCACCGGTACATCGACGTCGGCCTTCACGCGTCCCCCACTTCGAACAGCGTTCTATTTCGAACGGTGTTCAGATTAGAACAGCGTTCGCCTACGCTTGTCAACCATGGGGCGATACCGCGTGGTTCAGTGGTCGACCGGCAACATCGGAAGGCGGGCGCTGGGCATCCTGCTGGACCGCGACGACTTCGATCTGCAGGGCGTACATGCGTTCGACGCCGCGAAGGCGGGGCGCGACGCGGGAACTCTCGCGGGCCGGCCCCTGACCGGCGTCATCGCGACGAGCGATGTCGACGCGCTGCTCGACCTGGCACCCGACTGCGTGAGCTACATGCCACGCGTCATCGACTACGCGCTGGTGGAAACGATGTTGCGTCGCGGCATCAACGTGGTCACGACGGGCGACTTCCTGACCGGCACCCACCACCGGGCTGAACTGCCGGCGCTAAAGGAGGCCGCGCGCCGGGGCGGTGCGACCTTTCTGGGAACGGGTTTCGAGCCGGGCTTCATCAACGTCGTCGCCGGCTTCCTCACCGGTGCCTGCCGCAAGGTTCGCAGCGTCAAGCTCGTCGAAACGCTGGACTGCACCACCTATCCCGTGCGGGAGGTGTGGCAGGTGCTCGGATTCGGTAAGCCACCGCGGCAGCCGCTGACGCCGATCGACCCCGCGGCTCAACGCTACGGCCTCGGTTACTTCGAGACCCTGGACATGATCGCCACAATGCTGGGGACCGAACTCGATTCGACAGAGGCGTTCGTCGAGACCGCGGTGCTGACCCGGGATCTGGATCTGGGGTGGGTGAATTACGCCGCCGGCACCGTCGGCGGCCAGCGCCGCACCTATCGGGGCTATCGCCGCGGAAGCCCGCTGGTCGAACTGGCCATCTGCTGGACCATGAGTGACGACGCGCTCGAGCCGAAATGGACCGACCCCGAGGGTTTCCGCGTGGTGATCGACGGCGAACCGCGCGTCGACGCGATGATCAGGTTCGGCGAGCCCGGGCAGGACGTGATGACCGTGCTGATGGATAGCACCGCCGTCGCGGCCGTCAACGCCATCCCGTTCCTGTGCCAGGCGCCACCGGGGGTCATCACGCCAATCGATCTGCCGCTCATCGGTTCCCGCGGCGCGTTGGGCTAACGCTGGTCGAACCCGTGATGAGCACCCGCTTATCCGCGGAGGGCGTCGCGTCCGCCATCAGTAAAGGTTGCCGCGAAATCCGGGAAGCGTACAGTGGGAGAAGCTTGTTATATCGGCTAAGTATTAGATTGACTACCTCCGATAGGAGCACACCGTATGACTTCCACCAGGTACGAAGGCGACACCTGGGACCTGGCGTCCAGCGTCGGCGTGACCGCGACCATGGTCGCGGCGGCCCGCGCCATGGCCACCCGGGCCGACAACCCGCTGATCAACGACCCCTTCGCCGAGCCGCTGGTGAAGCTGGTCGGCGTGGACCTGCTGTCCCGGCTGGCCACCGGCGAGCTGGACCCCGCCGAACTGAACGACGTGCACGACGGCGCCGCGGGATCCGCCGGCGCGATGTCGCGGATGGCCGACAACATGGCCGTGCGCACCAAGTTCTTCGACGAGTTCTTCCTGGATGCGACGAACGCCGGCATCAAGCAGGCGGTGATCCTGGCCTCCGGGCTGGACGCCCGCCCGTACCGGTTGGCGTGGCCGGCCGGGACGGTGGTCTACGAGGTGGACCAGCCGCAGGTGATCGAATTCAAAACCCGCTCGCTGGCCGAGCTGGGCGCCGAGCCGACCGCCGAGCGGCGGGTGGTGGCCGTCGACCTGCGCGACGACTGGCCCACCGCGCTGCGCAACGCCGGATTCGACCCGGCCCAGCCGACCGCGTGGAGCGCCGAGGGCCTGCTCGGCTACCTGCCGCCCGAGGCGCAGGACCGCCTGCTGGACACCATCACCGAGCTCAGCGCGCCGGGTAGCCGGTTGGCCACCGAGAGCGCGCCCAACCCCGAGCCCGGCCACGAGGAGAAGATGAAGGAGCGCATGCAGACGATCTCCGAGCGCTGGCGTGCGCACGGTTTCGAGCTGGACATGGCGGGACTGGTCTACTTCGGCGACCGCAACGAGGCGGCCGCATACCTGGCCGACCGCGGCTGGCGGCTGAACAGCGCCAGCATCACGGAACTGTTCGCCGCCAACGGACTTGACCCGCTCACCGACGACGACACGCGGATGGGCGAGATGCTGTACACCAGCGGCACGCTCGGCGAGAAGGAGGAGGCAGCCCGATGACCACCGACGCGGCAAGAACCGACGGCGACAGCTGGGACCTGGCGTCCAGCGTGGGAGCGACGGCAACGATGGTCGCCGCATCCCGCGCCGTCGCTTCGCAGGGGCCCAACCCACTGCTCGACGATAAATTCGCCGATCCGCTGGTCCGCGCCGTCGGATTGGACCCCTTCATCCGCATCATCGATGGTGACGTTGACTTCGCCGACGATCCGCTGATGAACCGCAAAGCCAGGGCCGAGCAGATGACCGTGCGGACACGGTTTTTCGACGATTTCTTCATCAATGCCACCGAAGACGGTGTGCGCCAAGCGGTGATTCTGGCTTCCGGCCTGGACACCAGGGCCTACCGCTTGCCGTGGCCCGCGGGCACCGCGGTCTACGAGATCGACCAGCCACAGGTCATCGCGTTCAAGACCAACACGCTGGCAGGCCTCGGCGCGGCCCCCACCGCCGAGCGGCGGACAGTGGCCATCGACCTGCGCGAGGACTGGGCTGCGGCCTTGTGCGAGAACGGGTTTGACGTCTCGCAGCCGACCGCGTGGAGCGCCGAAGGGCTGCTGCCCTACCTGCCACCCGAGGCGCAGGACCAGCTGTTCGACAACATCACCTCGCTCAGCGCGCCGGGCAGCCGGCTGGCCACCGAACACGTGCCGGACCCCAACGCCTTCACCGACGAACGCCTGCAGCGCATCACCGAGCGGTGGCGCAGTGCCGGGTTCGACCTTGACGCAGGTGAGCTGTTCTACCGGGGTGAACGCAGCGTCGTCGTCGACTACCTGAGCGAGCACGGCTGGGATGTGACGGCCCACGCAGTCAGGGAACTGTACGCGCACAACGGCTTCGAATTTCCCGAAGAAGTGGTGGTGGCCTTCGGCGACCTGAGCTATGTCGCCGCCACCCTCAAGTAGGCTGCTTCCATGTCACGCAGTCACGACGATGAGTGGGATCTTGCCTCCAGCGTCGGCGCGACCGCGACCATGGTCGCGGCCGGGCGCGCCATGGCGTCCAAGGATCCCCGCGGTCTGATCAACGATCCGTTCGCCGAGCCGCTGGTACGCGCGGTCGGGGTGGATGTCTTCACCAAGATGATGGACGGCGACCTCGAGCTGGATGCGATCGAGAACGCCACGCCGGTGCGCATCCAGTCGATGGTCGACGGAATGGCGGTGCGTACCAAGTACTTTGACGACTACTTCGTCGACGCCACCGGCGGCGGGGTGCGGCAGGTGGTGATCCTGGCCTCGGGGCTGGACTCGCGCGCCTACCGGTTGCCCTGGCCGGCGGGCACGGTGGTCTACGAGATCGACCAGCCGCGGGTGATCGAATTCAAGAGCCGCACCCTGGCCGACGTCGGCGCGGAGCCGACCGCGCCGCGGCGCACCGTTCCCATCGATCTGCGCGCGGACTGGCCCGCCGCCCTCAAGGCGGCGGGATTCGACACCACGGTGCCGACGGCCTGGCTGGCCGAGGGCCTGCTGATCTATCTGCCGCCCGACGCCCAGGACCGGCTGTTCGACAACATCACCGCGCTCAGCGCACGGGGAAGCACCATTGCCACCGAATTCGTGCCCGGCATAGTGGATTTCGATGCCGAACGGGTTCGGGAGATGTCCGGTTCGTTCCGGGAGCACGGCGTCGACATCGACATGGCGTCGCTGGTGTACGCCGGTGAACGCAACCATGTCATCGACTATCTGTCCAGCATCGGCTGGAAGGCCGAGGGCGTCACCCGCACGGAACTCTTCGCGCGCAACGGCATCGAGGCGCCCGCGCCGGAGAACGACGACCCGCTCGGCGAGATCATCTTCATCAGCGCCGAGCTGGCCGGCTAGACCGGCTGGGTCCCTAGAGCCGCCAGGGCCCCAGCCACAGCGCGCTGGCGCCGTTGTAGGACCGTTCGACGTTGTCCAGGACGGCGCCGATGGCGCGGCCCAACAGCGCGGCCAGCGCGTCAGGCAGCGACGCGGCCGCCGGCTGCGAGGAGGCCCGCGGCCGCAGCATGTCCAGCAGCGAGCCGCCCGGGAGGGTGACCAGGCGCACGTCGGCGTCTTCGTCCAGTCCGGCAAGGATTTTCGCCCGGCGCAGCGCGGTACGGAAGCCACCCAGTTCGTCGACCAGCCCCCGCTCGCGGGCGTCGGCACCGGTCCACACCCGGCCCCGGGCCACGCGATCGACGGCCTCGGTGGTCAGATTGCGGCCGTCGGCGACCCGCTCCAGGAAGTCGGCGTACACCAGGTCGGCCTCGGCCTCCCGGTGGGCGCGCTGCTCGGGGGTGAACGGCGTCTCGATCGACCAGGCATCGGCATTGGCGTTGGTACGCACGGTATCCAGCCCGACACCGAGGCGCTGCAGCAGATCGCGAATCACCAGCTTGCCGGTGATCACGCCGATGGAACCGGTGACGGTCGCGGGGCTCGCGACGATCGCGTCGGCGGCCGCGGCGATGTAATAGCCGCCGGACGCGGCGACCGCACCCATCGACGCCACCACCGGCTTGCCGCGCTTGCGCGCCCTTTTCACTTCTCGCCACAGCGTTTCCGATGCGGTGACCGAGCCGCCGGGGCTGTTGACCCGCAGCACGATCGCGGCCACCGAATCGTCGGCGGCGGCTTGCCGCAGCGCCGGGGCGATGGTGTCGCTGCCTACGGTGGACGCGCCGAACGGCAGGAACTGCGGTCCCCCACGTCCGTCGACGATCGTGCCGTCGACGTTGATCACGGCCACCGCCGGTTTGGCGCGCCGTCCGGGAACCGGGGGCACCGGCGGGGCCAGCCGCGACCGGGCCGCGCCGGCATAGCGCGACACATACAGCCGCGGTGGCGTGTTCTCCTCCGAAACATCTTTTACGCCAACCAGTTCCGCGATGCGGTCATAGGCTTCGTCCCGGAATCCGATCCGGTCGACCAGGCCAGAGGACACGGCCTCGTCGCGCAACAGCGGGGCGCGGTCGGCCAGCGCGTCCAGGGCGCCGGCATCCAGCTTGCGTGATTTCCCGACCGCCTCCCACACCTGCTCCTGCAGGCTTTCCAGCATCCGGGTGACGGCCTCGCGGTGGGCCTCGGTGAAGCCGTGCTCGGTGAAACGGTTTGCCGCCGACTTGTATTCGCCGCGGGCGACGAATTGGGCCTCGATGCCGGCCTTGTCCAACGCGTCGCGCAGGAAGGTGGCATTGCTGGCGAAACCGATCAGCCCGACGCTGCCGGCGGGCTGCATCCAGACCTCACCGAACGCCGAAGCCAGGTAGTACGACAGCGTGCCCGGGTAGGTCTCGGCCCAGGCCAGCGACGGCTTGGCGGCAGTGAAAGCGACGATGGCCTCGCGCAGTTCCTGCACCGCCGCCGCCGGCGACGCCGTCAGTTGCACACGGGCGATCAGCCCGGCGACCCGCGGATCCTCGGCCGCCCGGTAGATGGCGGCCACCACGTCGCGCAGCGCGAGCTGCCGGCTGCCCCCGCTGACGAGGGCCAGGGGGTCGAAGCCCGAGGTCTCCGGCGGAATCGTGCGCAGGTCCAACTCGAGCACACAGCCGTTGGGCACGCCGTGATGACGGGCGGTATCGACCCGGCCGGCCAGCGCCCGAACGTCGTCGACTCCGGGGATCGAAGGCAGGAAAGCGAACATGTCTGCAGACTACCGATGCACGGCCGTACGGTGGTCGGGTGAGGTTTTCCATCGCGATCCCGCAATTCGACTACGACGGCTTCGACGCAGCGGGGCTGCGCGCTTTCCTCGCGCGCGCCGAGGAGCTCGAGTTCGAGGGCGGCTGGCTGCTCGAACAGATCATCGGCCCCGCACCGCTGCTGGCTCCGCTGGAGCTGCTGGCGTATTGCGCGGCCTGCACCGAGCGCCTGCGCCTGGGCGTCGCCGTCCTGGTGACGTCGCTGCACGATCCGCTGCAGTTGGCCTCGGCCGCCACCGCGGTCGACCGACTCAGCCACGGCCGCTTGGACATTGGTGTCGCGCCCGGGGGTGGTCGGCGGCAATTCGCCGCCTTCGGCGTGGACAAGGACACGTTCATCTCGTATTTCACCGAGGGCCTGGAACTGATGAAGGCGGCCTGGTCCGAC
The DNA here is from genome assembly GCF_001673055.1 of Mycobacterium sp. 1245801.1. Classification (NCBI taxonomy): domain Bacteria; kingdom Bacillati; phylum Actinomycetota; class Actinomycetes; order Mycobacteriales; family Mycobacteriaceae; genus Mycobacterium; species Mycobacterium sp. 1245801.1. The sequence goes on along the minus strand of NZ_LZKY01000361.1, from coordinate 5,237 downwards.
GAGCCAAGGGTGACGTTTCACGGCCGGTTCCGCGACGTCGACGACCTGCCGATATCGCCCAAGCCGGTGCAGCGCCCGCACCCGCCGATCTGGTTCGGGGGCCTGGCGCCCAAGGCCCTGGCCCGGGCGGTGCGACACGGCGACTCATTTTTGGGCGCCGGTTCGTCGACCACCGAAGCGTTCGCCGGCGCCGTGACCGTGGTGCGCCGCGAACTCGAGGAGCAGAACAAGGATCCCGCGACCTTCACCATCGGCAAGCGGGTCTATTTGATGGTCGACGACGACGCCGCCAAAGCCCGCGAACGCGTGCTGGACGGCCTGGACCGCATCTATGGCCGGATGCCCGGCGTGCAGGACGTGCCGGTCTCCGGCACACCCGACGACGTGGTGCGCGGGCTGCACGAGGTCATCGACGCCGGGGCCCAGATGGTGCTGTTGAATCCCGTCGGCATCGACGCCGCGCAGAACCACGAACAGATGGAACGCCTTGCCGCAGAAGTGATTCCGCAGCTGAGCTAGCTAGGACAGCTCGGTGGCCGAACCGCCCGCGGCGGTGATCTTCTCGCGTGCGCTGCCGCTGAACTTGTGTGCGGACACCTCGACCTTGACCGTCAGCTTGCCGTCGCCGAGGACCTTGACCAGCGAGTTGCGGCGAACCGCGCCCTTGGCCACCAGCTCGTCCACGCCGATCGAACCACCCTGCGGGAAAAGCCGATTGAGGTCGCCGACGTTGACGATCTCGTACTCGGTGCGGAACCGGTTGCGGAACCCCTTGAGCTTGGGCAGCCGCATGTGGATCGGCATCTGGCCACCCTCGAAGGTGGCCGGCACGTTCTTGCGTGCCTTGGTGCCCTTGGTACCGCGACCGGCGGTCTTGCCCTTGGAGCCCTCACCGCGACCGACCCGGGTGCGCGCGGTCTTCGACCCCCGCGCCGGCTTGAGATCGTGCAGCTTGATCGTCATTTCTTGCTACCTCCGGTACCCGCGGTCGACGCCTCGGCCGGCTCCACCTCGACGAGGTGGCTGACCACCGCGATCAACCCGCGGGTCTGTGGGTTGTCCTCGCGAACCACCGACTGGCGAATCTTGCGCAGGCCCAGGGTGCGCAGGGACTCACGCTGCTTCCAGCGGGCCCCGATGGTGCTGCGCACCTGGGTGATCTTCAGTTGACTGCTCATGGTTGTGCCCCCGACGTCTGCGCCTCGCGTGCCGCCGCGCTGGCGATCGCGTCACCTTCCCGGCGAGCCTTGAGCATTCCGGCCGGCGCAACGTCCTCGATGGGCAGGCCGCGGCGAGCGGCCACCTCCTCGGGGCGCTGCAGCAGCTTGAGCGCGGTGACCGTCGCGTGGACCACGTTGATCGCGTTGTCGCTGCCGAGTGACTTGGCCAGGATGTCGTGCACGCCGGCGCATTCCAGCACCGCACGGGCGGCGCCACCGGCGATCACGCCGGTTCCGGGGCTGGCCGGGCGCAGCAGCACCACGCCGGCGGCCGCCTCACCCTGAACCGGGTGGGTGATGGTCCCGCGGATCAGCGGCACCCGGAAGAAGCCCTTGCGGGCCTCCTCGACGCCCTTGGCGATGGCCGCGGGAACTTCCTTGGCCTTGCCGTAGCCGACACCGACCATGCCGTTGCCGTCGCCGACGATCACCAGCGCGGTGAAGCTGAATCGCCGTCCACCCTTGACCACCTTGGAAACGCGGTTGATCGCGACAACCCGCTCCAGGTAGTTGCTCTTGTCGCCGTCGCGGTCGCGGCCACCACGACCGCCGTCGCCGCGCCGGCCGCGGCTGTCGCGGTCCCCGCGCGAGTCACGGCTGTCGCCGGCGCCTTGTCCGCCGGCCGGCTGCTCCGCCATTATGCGGTCCTTCCAGTCGTGTTCAAGCTCTTCGTCATCAGAATTGCAATCCGTTCTCGCGTGCGGCATCGGCCAGCGCCGCGATCCGTCCGCCGTAGGTGTATCCGCCTCGGTCGAAGACCACGCTGTCGATGCCGGCGGCCTTGGCGCGCTCGGCGATCAGCTGGCCCACCCGCACGCTGCGGGCTTTCTTGTCCCCCTGCAGGCTGCGCACGTCGTCCTCGATGGACGACGCGGCGGCCACCGTGGTCCCGTTCTCGTCGTTGACCAGTTGCACGTGGATGTGCCGCGCGGACCGGTTGATCACCAGCCGCGGACGCTGGCCGGTGCCGGCGATCTTCTTGCGCAGGCGTGCGTGCCTGCGCAGCCGGGAAACCCGCCGAGTCGCGGATACGCTCTGCCCCACCGGCTTTCGCGCGGCGGTGCCAGCTTGTGTTTGCGCCATGATTACTTACCTGTCTTTCCGACCTTGCGGCGGATCTGCTCACCCTCGTAGCGCACACCCTTGCCCTTGTACGGGTCGGGGCGGCGCAGACGGCGGATGTTCGCCGAGATCTGGCCGACCTTCTGCTTGTCGATCCCGGTGATGGTGAATTTCGTCGGCGACTGGACGGCGAACGTGATGCCGTCCGGAGCCTCGATCACCACGGGGTGGCTGTAACCCAGCGCGAACTCGAGGTTGGAACCCTTGAGCTGCACCCGGTAACCGACGCCGAAGATCTCCATCTTGGTGGTGTATCCCTGCGTGACGCCGGTGACCAGGTTGGACACCAGGGTCCGCGACAGCCCGTGCAGCGAGCGGTTGCGCCGCTCGTCGTTGGGGCGGGTGACCACGATCGCGCCGTCGTCGTTGCGCGACACGGTGATCGGCTCGGCCACCGTCAGGTCCAGGGCGCCCTTGGGTCCCTTCACAGACACCTTCTGGCCATCGATCGTCACGTCGACTCCGGACGGGACCGGAACCGGCTGCTTACCAATGCGAGACATAGTCTTTCGTTACCTCCCCGCCCTTACCAGACGTACGCGAGGACTTCGCCGCCCACGCCCTGTCGGGCTGCCTGGCGGTCGGTCAGCAGGCCCGAGGAGGTGGAGATGATCGCCACCCCCAGGCCACCGAGCACGCGCGGCAGATTGGTGGATTTCGCATACACCCGCAAACCGGGCTTGGACACGCGGCGCAGGCCGGCGATGCTTCGCTCCCGGCTCGGCCCGTACTTGAGCTGGACGATCAGCGACTTGCCGACCCGGGCATCCTCGGTCCGGAAATCGCTGATGTAACCCTCGCTCTTGAGGATCTGGGCGATGTTTGCCTTCAGCTTCGAGTGCGGCAACGTCACCTCGTCGTGATACGCCGAATTGGCGTTGCGCAGACGTGTCAAGAAGTCTGCGATCGGGTCCGTCATAGTCATCGAGCGCTGCTCCTCTTCATCGCTACGCTCTTCATCGTCGACATCGCGGTCATGACAGCGTTGGTACCTTCCTCGCGGTGGTTCCCGGTTTGGGCCTGTCGCGCACCTGTTCTGGGTTGGTCTTAGGGGTTGGGGCTGTTACCAGCTGCTCTTCTGCACGCCGGGCAGTTCGCCCGCGTGCGCCATCTCGCGCAGGCAGATCCGGCACAGGCCGAATTTGCGGAAGACCGCGCGCGGGCGGCCGCACTTGTTGCAACGGGTGTAGCCGCGCACCGCGAACTTCGGCTTGCGTGCGGCCTTGTTGACCAGTGCCTTCTTTGCCATCTACTCAGTTCTCCTTGAACGGAAAGCCGAGGGCCCGCAACAGCGCTCGTCCTTCGTCGTCGGTCGTCGCCGAGGTGACGACGTTGATGTCCATGCCGCGGACCCGGTCGATCTTGTCCACGTCGATCTCGTGGAACACCGACTGCTCGGCGAGCCCGAAGGTGTAGTTGCCGACACCGTCGAACTGCTTGGGCGACAGGCCGCGGAAGTCGCGGATACGGGGCAACGCGATCGAGGTGAGGCGGTCCAGGAACTCCCACATCCGGTCCCCGCGCAGGGTGACCCGCGCGCCGATCGGCATGCCCTCACGCAGCTTGAACTGCGCGATGGACTTGCGCGCGCGACGAATCTCGGGGCGCTGCCCGGTGATCAGCGCCAGGTCGCTGACGGCGCCGTTGATCAGCTTCGCGTCCCGTGCCGCATCGCCGACACCCATGTTGACGACGACCTTGGTCACCGTCGGGATCTGCATGACGTTGCCGTAGCCGAACTGCTGCTGCAACGAATCGCGAATCTCGCTGCGGTAGCGCTCTTTCAGGCGCGGCTGAACCTTTTCTGCTGTGGTCATCCTAGATGTCCTTGCCGTTGCGCTTGGAGATACGAACCCGCTTGCCGGTCTCCTCGTCGACCCGGTAGCCGACGCGGGTGGGCTTACCGTCCGAGTCGACCACCATCACGTTGGAGACGTGGATCGGCGCTTCCTGGGTGACGATCCCGCCCGACTGCGCGCCCCGCTGGTTGGTCGAAACCGCGGTGTGCTTCTTGATCGCGTTGACGCCCTCGACCAGGACGCGATCGCGGTCCGGGTAGACCTTGAGCACCTTGCCTTTGGCGCCCTTGTCCTTACCGGCGATCACCAGGACGGTGTCGTCCTTCTTGATCTTCATTTACAAAACCTCCGGGGCCAGCGAGATGATCTTCATGAACCGCTTCTCGCGCAGTTCGCGGCCCACCGGCCCGAAGATGCGCGTCCCGCGCGGGTCGTTGTCGGGCTTGATGATCACCGCGGCGTTCTCGTCGAACTTGATGTAGCTGCCGTCGGGGCGGCGGCGCTCCTTGACCGTGCGCACCACGACGGCCTTGACGACATCCCCACGCTTGACGTTGCCGCCCGGGATGGCGTCCTTGACGGTGGCGACGATGACATCACCGATGCCGGCGTAGCGTCGCGACGAGCCGCCGAGCACACGGATGCACAAGATCTCCTTGGCGCCGGTGTTGTCGGCGACCTTCAGTCGCGATTCCTGCTGAATCACTCGATCTCCTGACCTGGGTTGCGTGTGCACGGCAGGAGAACCCACTGGGTGAGCATTCGGCGGGCATGACCCACCAAAAACCTGACGTGCGCGGTCTTTGTCACCGAAGGGCACGCGGGGCCGATTCACACCGGCCGAGGTCTGCCCAAGGCAACCCCTAGAGTCTAGGGGACGACCAGCTCAGAGCCAAATTCTGCGCGAAGGCGATCGAGATGGGTCGATTCTGCACCTAAAAGGGCGGCGGGTCCTCGTCGAACCCGTTGGTGGTGGGCCAGGGGTGGTTCGCCGGTGGGGCGGCTCGGGCCAGGCGTGCGTCGCGGTTGTGCCGGCGTTCGGTGGCCACGCGCGCGGCGCGGTCCTGGGCGCGGGTGCGGCGGCGTTTGGGCTTCA
>NZ_LZKY01000360.1:0-1116 GCF_001673055.1 Mycobacterium sp. 1245801.1 | reverse complement strand
ATCAGGAGTAGCCATCGGATAGCGATCCGAGCATCTGCAGCTGGCGGCCTCGGGGGGAGTAATGGCCGTGGTCAGGCCATGATCAATTCGAGCGGCGACATGTGGCTATGCCGCCGCCGTTTTAAGTCCCAGCGTCAATCGTAGCCAGCGACCCATTTCGGTAATCGCGCGGTCCACCTCGTCAACGTGGCCGGCTCCCATGATGAAGGAATGCTGGCCCTGCTCGATCTGTCGGACGATGACATCGTTGCCTGCCTCCTTTGCCCTTTGGGAGAAAGCGACGGCGTCCGAGGCGAGTAGCTCGTACTCGCCGTAGTACACCGCGATGGGAGGCAATCCGGACAGGTCGGCTTCCAGCAGGTGTACCCGGGGGTCGGTGTATTCCACGTCGGTTCCATCGAGCCAGCACGACCGGAACAGCTCGAGCAATCCCGGCGTGAGTAGCTTGTCCCGCTCGGAGTTGGTTTTGAGGGATTCCCCGGACAGCGTGACGTCAGTCCACGGCGAAATGGACAACACGGCGCCGGGCAGTGCCTCGCCGCGATCTCGCAGACGCAGCGCAAGCTCGACTGCGAGATAGCCGCCGATCGAGTGGCCAACACTGGCTATCTTGTTGGGGCGGTAGCCCTGGTCGAGCAGCCAGCGGTAGGCGCTTTCCACGTCTTCGACTTGCGCCGGGTACTTGTGTTCCGGGGAACGTCGGTAGTTCAGTACTAGCGAGCGCGCGCCGGCCGCCTTCGCGAGGTGCCCCGCTGCCTTCCGGTCGGAATGCATCGACATCAGCACGCTGCCACCCATATGCGTATGCAACAGCACTGATTCGGGGTCACCGTCTACGGGGATGCACCACAAGGCCTCAACCCCGCCCGCGTCCACCTCGGCATACGTGACGCCTTCGGGTTCCTTCGTTGCCAAATGGATGTTCTCGGTGACGTCGCGAATCGTCTCCAGGTCAAAGTTAACGTTCGAAGATCGCCTCCCGATCTCCGCCAAGAACTCGGCGAAATCGACCGCCTGCTTGCTTGCCATCCAACTGCCTTCCATCGTGGATTATTGGATAACGATCACTATATAACGACCGCTATCTGATGGCTAGCCCTGATCGGTCATACCCGC
>NZ_LZKY01000359.1:0-5588 GCF_001673055.1 Mycobacterium sp. 1245801.1 | reverse complement strand
CCGGGCGATCGGCAGGATGACGCCCAGCGCCGGCCAGATCAGCACCGCCGTCGCCAATTCGGCGAGGATGGCCGTGGCCAGACCGAGCCGCGCGACCGGTCCGGGCATCAACGCGCGGGTGAGGCCGGGCACCGCGATCCCGCCGACCAGCAGGCCCAGCGCCACGATGTGCCCCGGGCCGCCGGTGAGAAAGACCAACAAGTAGAGCGCCCGGACCACCGCCGCGTTCGCGGCGACATCCGGTATCGACAACGCCCAACCCAGCAACCCCGCCAGGCCGAGCGCACCGGCGGCCAAGACGCCGCCACTCAACGTGACCGCGCCGGATCCGGCCCCGAGTCGGCTCAGCCGGGCGCCGGCGCTTGCCCCGTAGATCGCCAGCGGCACCGAGGACGCGAACGTCGCAACGGCGATGATGCGCACGGCGGTCGGCTGGGCGCGAACGTAGGCGGTGACGGCGCCCGCCGGGCCGTAGGGCAACGGCATGACGCCGCCCACCGCGACGCCGATGGCGATGCCGCCGACGAGCAGCGCGATGCAGAGCAGGGCCAGCGCCGCCAGGGGCGAGCCGGGCCGGCTCTTATCGCGGCGCGGCGCGCCTTCGGCCGGATCGTTCATTCCTGCAACGGTATCCCTGCGGCGACGAACCCCGCCCCGGGCTAGGCCAGCCGGGTCACCTCGACGATCACGTCGAGGTCGGTGGCGCCCTCCCCGGAGTAGATGCCCTTCAGCGGGGAGACGTCGGCGTAGTCGCGGCCCACGCCCACGCCGACGTACTGCTCGGTGATCTCGGTGTCGTTGGTGGGGTCATAGCTCCACCAGGCACCCGTCCACGCCTCAATCCAGGCGTGGCTTCGGCCGTCGACGGTGTCGCCGACGACGGCGTCGCGCCTGGGGTGCAGGTAGCCCGAGACGTAGTGCGCCGGAATCCCCATGCTGCGCAACAACATCAGCGACAAATGCACGAAGTCCTGGCACACGCCCTTGCCCGCTTTGAGCGCGTCCAGGCCGGACGAGTGCACGCTGGTGGTGCCCGGCAGGTATTCCAGTTCTTCGCGCACCCAATTGGCCGCGGCTACAACGGCTTCGGCCGGCTTGTGGGTCTTGCTGATCTTCTTACCGACCGACGCCACCCGCTTGCTGGCCGGGGCGTGCTGGGTGGGGCGAAGCAGGTCGTCGTAGCGATCGATCACGGCCTCGGACTGCAGGTCGCTCCAGCCCGCCTCCGCCGAGAGTGGCTCGGCCCGCTCGGTTTCCACGACCGACGTCGACATCACCGTGAGATCGGTGTGCGGGGCGTGCAGGTCGAACGCGGTGACCGCGGTGCCCCAGTAATCGATGTAGCGGTAGGACCGGGTCGCCGGGATGGTTTCGACACGGTTGAGGATGACGTTTTGCCGGCTGTTCGACCGCGGGGTCAACCGGGCCTCGTTGTAGGAGGCGGTCACCGGGGATTGGTAGGCGTACCCGGTGGTGTGCACCACCCGCAGTCGCCACATCAGCTGTCCCCTTTCCTGCTGACCAGCCGGGCGCGCTGGCCCGCGTCCGACCAGGCCACCCAGGGCGTGACGTGGAAGTACTGCAGCGCCAACGCCTCTCCGACGTCGTGGCAGGTGCGCTGCAGCCCCGCCAGGCGGCTCTCCAACGACTCCAGCAGCACGCCGGGCTGCACGAATTCCAATTCGCTGCGGGCCTGCCCGAGCAGTCGCTGCGCCTCGGCGGTGGCCCCGATCCGGCTCTGCCGGTTGTGGACCAGCTCGTCGAGATTGTGTTCGGCCAGCCGCAGCGAATAGAACACCGAACGCGGAAACAGCCTGTCCAACAACATGAATTCGACCACCCGCCCGGCGTCCAGCACACCGCGATAGGTGCGCAGATAGGTGTCGTGCGCGCCCGCCGAACGCAACAGCGTCACCCACGCCGGGGACGAGGCGCTGTCGCCGACCCGCGACAACAACAGCCGCACCGTCATGTCGACCCGTTCGATGGCCCGGCCCAGCACCATGAACCGGTAGCCGTCGTCGCGGGACAGCGTCGAGTCGGCCAGGCCGGCGAACATCGCCGCCCGCCGCTCGATGAACGACAGAAAGTCGTGCGGCCCAAGGCGTTTGGCGGCCCGCTCACGTTCGGGCAGGGCGTGGTAGGTGGTGTTGAGGCATTCCCAGATCTCGCTGGAGGTCACCTCGCGCGCCGACTTGGCGTTCTCGCGCGCCGAGGTGATGGCATCGACGATCGAGCAGCCGCCCTGGGTGTTGGTGCTGTAGGCCACCAGATCGGTCAGCAACCACACGTCCAGGTCGTGCTTCGGCGGGTCGATCCCGAGCACCCGCAGCAGCAGCCGCGACGCATGGTCGGGGTCGACGCTGGAATCCTCGAGCAACTGGTGCAGCGCCACGTCCAGGATGCGCGCGGTGTCGTCGGCGCGTTCGACGTACCGGCCGATCCAGTAGAGCGACTCGGCGTTACGTGCCAACATCGTGCACCGCCCTTTGCTGTTGTTGTTGCTCGAGCTGCTCGCGCTGGGGCAGTTCGGTGGGCTGCGCCTGCTGAGACGTCACCCGCGGGGCGTCGTCGAGCATCGGGTCCGGCATCGAGATGGGCAACGAGCGCACCACCTCCGCCGCCTCGAGCTCGTGATCGCCGGCCGACGCCCGCGACGCCAGCACCCACGTGTCCTTGGAGCCGCCACCCTGACTGGAGTTGACCACCCGCGACCCCTCGACCAGCGCCACCCGGCTCAGCCCGCCGGGCAGCACCCACACGTCGTTGCCGTCGTTGACCGCGAACGGCCGCAGGTCGACGTAGCGCGGCGCCAGGGTGTTGCCGACCTGGGTCGGCACCGTCGACAGCTCCATCATCGGCTGCGCGATCCAGCTCCGCGGATCGTCGCGCACCTTCTTGGCGACGGCCGCCAACTCTTTCTCCGAGGCCTCCGGCCCGAACACGATGCCGTAGCCGCCCGACCCCTCCACCGGCTTGAGCACCAGCTCGTCGATGCGGTCCAGCACCTCTTCGCGCTCGTCGTCGAGCCAGCAGCGCAGCGTCTCCACGTTGGCCAGCAGCGGCTTCTCCCCGAGGTAGTACTCGATCATCATGGGCACATAGGTGTAGACGAGTTTGTCGTCGCCGACGCCGTTGCCGATCGCGCTGGAGATGGACACGTTGCCCGCACGGGCGGCGTTGACCAGCCCCGCCACCCCCAGCACCGAATCGGCGCGGAACTGCAGCGGATCCAGGAAGGCGTCGTCGATGCGCCGATAGATGACGTCGACCTGGCGCTCCCCCTCGGTGGTGCGCATGTACACCTGGTTGTCGCGGCAGAACAGGTCGCGCCCCTCGACCAGCTCGACCCCCATCTGGCGGGCCAGCAGCGAATGCTCGAAATAGGCCGAGTTGTAGACGCCCGGGGTCAGCACCACCACCGTCGGGTCGGCCTCGTTGGTGGCCGCGGAGTTGCGCAGCGCCCGCAGCAGGTGCGAGGCGTAGTCATCGACCGCGCGCACCCGGTGGCTGGCGAACAGGTTGGGGAACACGCGCGCCATGGTGCGCCGGTTCTCCATGACATAGGACACACCCGACGGCGACCGCAGGTTGTCCTCGAGGACCCGCCAGGTGCCCTTGTCGTCGCGGATCAGGTCGATGCCGGCGACGTGGATCCGCACGCCGTTGGGCGGGACGATGCCCATCGCCTGGCGGTGGAAGTGCTCGCACGACGTGATCAGCCGGCGCGGGATCACCCCGTCGTTCAATATTTCCTGGTCACCGTAGATGTCGTCGAGGTACAGCTCGAGCGCCTTGACGCGCTGGGTGATGCCGCGCTCCAGGCGCGTCCACTCGGCGGCCGAGATGACCCGCGGCACCAGATCCAGCGGAAACGGCCGCTCCTGGCCCGATAACGAGAAGGTAATGCCCTGGTCAAGGAAGGCGCGGGACAGCGCTTCGGCGCGGGCTTTGAGCTCCGAGGCATCCGACGGCGCGAGCTCGGCGTAGATGCCCTTATACGGGCCGCGCACGTTGCCCTGGGCATCGAACATCTCGTCGAACGCCATGTCGTAGGCGTCGGAGGCCGCGTTGTATCCGTCGAAGATGCGCTCAGAGCGCGCAGCGCGAAAACCCCGCTTGGTGTGGTCAAGCTGGTTGGTAAGACTCACTGTTCAGATGCTGCCTCAAGTCGACGTTCTGGCAGCCCACGTGTTCCCGTTTTGGGAGAAAACGTAACTCACTGATAACCTGGGCAATCGCTGTGGTGATATCCGGCGCCCCACAATACGTCTAATCGAAGAAGGAACTCCCGCGTGGCCAACATCAAGTCGCAGCAGAAGCGCAACAAGACGAACGAGCGCGCTCGCCTGCGCAACAAGTCGGTGAAGTCGTCGCTGCGTACCGCTGTCCGCGCGTTCCGCGAGGCGGCCCACGCCGGCGACAAGGAGAAGGCCGCCGAGTTGCTGGTGTCGACCAACCGCAAGCTGGACAAGGCCGCCAGCAAGGGCGTGATCCACAAGAACCAGGCGGCGAACAAGAAGTCGGCCCTGGCGCAGGTCCTCAACAAGATCTAAGGCTTTTACTCAGCCGACGCGCCCCCTCTACTGGCCGCGCTGGGCGGCTAGCTCGGCGACCTGCCTGACCGCGGATTCCAGGGCGTAGTCGGCGTCCACCACCGCTCCCTTAACGTTCGCGTTGAGCGTGGCCACCACCTTCATCGCGGTCGCCACAGAGTCACGCGACCAACGCCGCGCCTGCTTCTGCGCCTTCTGCACCCGCCAGGGCGGCATCCCGAGCTGAGACGCCAGCCGGTAGGGGTCCCCCGACAGTGGGCCGACCCGGCCGATCGTGTGGATCGCCTCGGCCAGCGCGTCCGCCAGCACCACCAGCGGCTCACCGCGCATCATCGCCCACCGCAACGCCTCGGCGGCCCCTTCGATGTCACCGGTCACCGCCTTATCCGCGATGTCGAAGCCCTTCACCTCGGCCTTGCCGCTGTGATAGCGGCGGACCGCGTCGGCGTCGACCACCCCGCCGGTGTCGGCGACCAACTGGGAGCAGGCCGAGGCCAACTCCCGCAGGTCGGAACCGACCGAATCCAGCAGTGCGGTCACCGTCTGGTCGTCGGCCTTGACCCGCAGGCCGCGAAACTCCTTGCGGACAAAATCGACGCGCTCGCTCAGTTTGGTGATCCGCGCGCACGAATGCACCACGGCGCCAAGGGATTGCAGCTCGGTGGCCAGCGCCTTGGCGCGCCCGCCGCCCGAGTGCACCACGACCAGCACCACGCCGGTCGGCATGTCGCTCGCGGCCGAAACGATCACCGCGGCAGCGTCTTTGCCCGCTTCGCCGGCGGCCTCCAGCACGACGATGCGCTCGTCGGCGAACAGCGACGGACTCAGCAGCTCGGCGAGCTCATAGGTGCTGACGTCGCCCGCCCGCATCCGGTTGACCGGCACGTCGTCGGTGCCGGCTCGTTTGCGCGCCGACCGCAGCACGTCGGACACCGCCCGCTCGACCAGCAGTTCCTCGTCTCCCAGGACCAGGTGCAACGGCGAAATCTCGGTCACCCCACGATGGTGTCACGCCCCACCGACCGCGCCGCT
>NZ_LZKY01000358.1:0-8729 GCF_001673055.1 Mycobacterium sp. 1245801.1 | reverse complement strand
TCGGCGGTGGTGGACGGTGACGACCCCGACGACCCGATGTGCAGATTCACCACGGTGCCGGTCTCGGCGCAGGCCGCCATCAGCGGATCCCAGTGGTCGGTGTGGATGCTGGGCAGCCCCAGCATCGCCGGGTTCTCGCTGAACGTCACGGCGTGAAAGCCGCGCTCGGCGTTCTCGCGGATCATCTTCGCGCCGAGCTCGGGATCGAGCAGCCACGGCAGTTGGCAGGGGATGATCCGGTCCGGATACGACCCCGCCCAGACGTCGAAATGCCAGTCGTTCCAAGCCCGCACCGAGGCCAGCGCCAGGTCGCGGTCGCCGGTCACCTGCTGCAACCGCTGCCCGGCGAAGCCCGGCAGAAACGACGGGAAGTTCAGCGAGGCGTAGATGCCGTTGAGGTCCATGTCCTTGATGCGGGCGTGGATATCCCATGCGCCCCGGCGCATTTCGTCGAACCGGACCGGTTCGAAACCGTACTCCGCCACCGGCCGTCCAACCACGGCGTTGAAGCCGACGTTGGGCAGTTCCTTGCCGTCATAGACCCACGTCTGTCCCCCGCTGTCGGTCTCGACGACTTTCGGCGCCCGGTCGGCGAACTTGCGGGGCAGCCGGCCGGTGAAGGTGTCCGGGGGTTCGACGATGTGATCGTCCACCGAGATCACCGTGTAGCGCCGGGGTGCCCGCGGCGGGTCCGGCAGGAAGGTGACCGAGCGCTGGGCGCCGGTCTTGGCCGTGGTGAAGTTCAGGTCGCTGGCCAGCTCGTCGATCGATTTCACGCGTCAATCCCCCTGCGGCGCGGCGTTGTTGAGTGTGAACTGACGGTGTTCAGCGTGCGGTGGGGGCGGCGTGTGCCGGCGTGTCGCCGCCGTGAGTGCACACTCGACGGTCACGTGAGCACACTCGGGTCGGCCTTGATGGTCATGCGCGCGGCCCCGGCCCAGTAGACATCGGCCGCCCGTTCGATCAGCGAGCGCTGCATGCCCGCCATGTCCGACCAGTTCATCGCCACCGGGTCCTTGCCGGTGAGCATGACGTCGTAGGCCAGCTTGCAGACGCGTTCGATGGATGCCGCGCGGTAGACGGCTTCGGGCAGGTTGCGGCCGGTCGCGATGACGCCGTGATTGGCCAGGATGGTCAGGTTGGCGCCGCCGATCCGCGCCGCGAGTTCCGCGGCGCGCGCGGGGCTGTCGATTTCGCCGTCGTAGGTGTCGACCAGGCACAGGTCGTCGAGGAACAGCGACCCCGTCTGGTGCACCAGTTCGGGCAGTCGGCCCAGCGCGGCGAGCACGCACGCGTGGTACGGGTGGTTGTGGATCACCACGCGGGCGTCGTCGCGCACCCGGTGCAGCTCGGTGTGGATGTGGATGGCGGGGGTGACGTCCCAGCGTCCGCGGATCACGCGCGCGTCGGCGTCGACGACGCAGATGTCGGACGCGGCGATCTCCTGCCACCACAGCCCCCATGGATTGACGAACATCTCCGTTTGGCCGTCGAGCTGCCAGGTGATGTGCCCGGCCATGTTCTCGGCGAACCCGATGCCGGCCAGGTGGCGGAAGGCGATGGCCAACGCCTGCTCGCTGGACAGGTCCACGCCGATGGGCGGCACCACCGACGGCGCCCAGATTTCCAATCCGCCGCGCCGCGCGTTAGGAGCGTTCATGACCGGCCTCCATTCTGGCTCCAATATCCTCGCGCAGGCGGCCTTTGGCTATCTTTCCGCCGGATGAGCGGGGCAGTTCGCCCAGAACGATCAGGCGTTCGGGCAGCAGTTCCTTGGAAACCCCCAGCGCCAGCAGGTGTTCGACGAGCCCCGGCAGGTCGACGGACGCGGAGTCGGTGAGTTCGGCGTAGAGGCAGACCTTTTCGCCGAACACCGGGTCGGGCATGGCGACCGCGGCCGCTATCGCGATGGCGGGATGGGTCATGACGGCGTCTTCGACCTGGCTCGCGCTGATGTTCTTGCCGCCGCGCACGATGAAATCGGAGGTACGCCCGGTGACCCGCAGGTAACCGTCGGCGTCGATCTCGCAGATGTCCCCCATGCGCATCCACCCGTCGCGGGTGAACAGCTTGTCGTGGTCGGTGCCGCCGAGGTAGCCCAGGCTCGTCGCCGGTCCCCGGCAGGCGGGCTGGCCGCGCCGTGTGGCGGTGACGTCGCGGTCCCCGTCGAACAACCGGACCGACATTTCGGGGATGAGCCGGCCCGCGGTGCGCAGCCGGTGCCCGCGCGAATCGTCGAGGGTTGTCGCGCTGAGCATCCCGGTTTCGTTGGAACCGTAGAACTGCAGGATCTTGGCGCCGGTGAGTTCCTCGAACTCGGCCGCGGGCCGGTACGGCAACGCCTCCCCGCCGGTGTACACCACACGCAGCGAACTGAGGTCGTAACCGCGGCTGGCCGGATCGGCCATCAGCATCGTCAACTGGGTACTGACGCAACACAATACGGTGACCTGGTGCCGGGCTATCGCCGCGCAGGTGGCCGCGGTGGTGAACCGGTCCAGCAGCACCGCGGTGGCGCCGAGGTGGATCGGGGTGGTATGGCTGGTCCACAGCCCGAACCCGAACGGGGTGGGAATGACGGGCAGGAACACCTCGTCGGGCGTCAGTCGCCCATTGGCGACGGCTTTCTGGTGGAAGTAGTGCCAACGGTTCTGGGTGTGCACGACGCACTTGGGCAGCCCGGTAGTGCCGGACGTCGAGTTGATCAGGAAGACGTCGTCGGGACCGAGTTGGGCGTCTCGGTCCAGCGCCCTGGGCTCTGCGTCGACGTCGAGGCGAAGCGTCCCGCCCTCGTGGCCCAACACCAGCCGGGGCACCCGCAGTTCGCTCGCCACTTCCGCGGCCACCCCGGCGCGGGGCGGATCGCTGATGAGGATTTTCGGCCCGGCGGTGCGCAGAATCGCCGTCGCCTCCCGGGTGCCGGCCCGCGCACCGATGCCGACGACCACCGCCCCACATCGTTCGATCGCGACGAACAGCGCGTGGATGGCCGCGCAGTCGCCGTGCCAGACCGCCACCCGCACGCCGCGGGCCACGCCGATTCCGGCCAGCGTCTCAGCCAAACTGGTTGCGGCAGTGTCGAATCCGCGCCAGGTGAACGCCGGCCCGCCATGGTCGACGTAGGCGTGGCGCTCCGGTGTCCGTTCGGCGTTTCGCCGCACCGCATCCGAAAGTGTCGACCCGCTCCACCAGCCGGCGGCATGAAAGCGGGCCGACTCCTCGTCGGTAAATGCCGGCGAACCCACGGGTTTCAGCCCACCGGCGCTCATCACCAAATGATAGGAAAGCCACCCGCGGGTTCGGCGCTAGGGATTCGGCGGGGCGGGCGCGGCGTGCTGGTTCTTGTCGGCGCTCGGGCGGCGCGGGTGTGGGGAGGGGCAGGTGGCGTTGCGCGCGCAGCCGCAATTGAGGCCGATGATGCAGCCGCCGCCTCCCCCGATGGGGTGCACCGGCAGGGCGCCGCCGGGAACAGGCGGCGCGGGCGTCACGACCGACGACGAGGCGCTGACGGCCGGCGCGGCGCCGGGCGAGAAACCCACCGCGACGACGAGCGCGGTCACACAACCGCACAGCGCGGCTCGCGTCTTGGCGCCCGGGGTGCCCACAGGGCAGAACAGTAGTTGGCGGCCGGTGATTGCGCAGGTCGCGCGGCTACCTCGGCGCGGAACCGGCGGGCAGCGTCTCGGCGGCTAGACGCGGCGTGGCCGCGTCCGCCGGCGGCCCATCGCCAGGCGCGCGGCGTAGATCCCGGCGCTGACCGCGAACATCGCGGCGGTCAACAGCAGCCACCGGCCGAAAAACGGGTCTTGGGTCTGACCGGTGGCGGCCCGGTAGGTGGAGGCGCCCTGCCCGAGGATGCCGGGCAGGAACACCAGCAGCGTCAGGCCCGCACCGAGCGCCGGTACCCGCAGATGGTTGAGCACCGGCACCCCGGCGTCGGCACGCTGCGGTGACGCCTGGGCGGGGCCGCGGGACAGCAGCCGGTCGGCGCAGGCGTAGACGGGAAACAACACCAGATCGTGGGCGACGACCGCCGCGGCGAACCAGACGATGATCGACTGCCACCAGACGTGCGGGTTCCACAGGGTGGCCGGTTTGATGACGACGACGACGTAGCCCAACAGCGCAAAGCCGGCGATCATGGTCAGCAGGTGCAGCGGGTGCGATCCATAGATCCTGGTGAACGCGCTACGCATGCCCGGCCGCCCGGAAAGCGATGGAAGCCACCCATTTCGTGTTGTGCACGCCGGGCAGCGCGGGCACGACGATGCGCGCGGGAAAGCCGTGATCCGGGGACAGGTCGGCGCCGTTCACCCGCAGCGCCAGCAGCGCGTCCGGGTGCAGCACCTGGTTGCGTTGCAGTGTGGCGGCGGCGAAGGCGCCGGATCGTTCCAGCGAGGACACTCGCGCGGAGTCCGGTGCGGGCGCGCCGGCCAGTCTGGCGAGGTCGGCCAGTCGCACGCCGGTCCACGTTTGGGTGGTCGACCAGCCTTCGACGCAGGCGATCGGCAGCACGGCGGTGTGCTGCGGCATGGCCAGCAGGGCCGCGCGATCCAGCGCCACCGGCCGGGGGCCGCCGGTCAGGGTTATCCGCCAGCCCTCCCCCGTGTCCCGGGCGGATATGCCGGCGGCGGCCGCCGTCCGGTTGACCTCGAAGCCGTTGGGCTCGGACCCGCGGGTGCGCCCTCGCGGCAGCAGCAGCGCGGCCGGCCGGGCATAGCCACCCAGCGTCTGGCCCGCCGTGATGACCGCCATGAACAGCGCGCCACCGCCCACCAACGCGAGAGCGCCCCGACGGCTCATGGTCGCGGGGCGCGGTTCCGGGGCGACCAGCCCCTCCGGTTCAAATGCCTGGGCTCTGGTGCCGGCACGTCCGGTGCGCAGGACGTCACGCGGTGAGATCGAGCGCAGGCCGGCCCACATCCGCGGGCCCTTGATCGCGACGTGCATGACGAAGCCGGTGATGAACACCCAGGCACCGAAATAGTGCGCGGTGTAGAAGCTGAATCCGAAGATGTAGTCGTACTGGATGTTCAGCACGCCGGTGACGATTTCGAACAGGATGCCGCCGACCAGCATCAGCAGCGAAACCCGTTCCAGCAGTTGGGCTATGGACCGGGCGGGCGGCCACACGAACAGCCGCGGGATCACCGACCACAGTTTGGCCAGCACCACCGGGATGAGAACCAGCCCGAGCCCGACGTGCAGCCCCTGGGTCAGGCGATACAACCACGACGGACGGGTAGGCCAAGCGAAGGTCGGCAGCTTGAGCCAGCCGACGTCGGCGGGGATGGCCTGGCCGAGCCGCGGCCCGTAGGCGATGTAGGACAGTAGCCCGGTCAGGATGACGATCGGCAGCGTCATCAACAGCACCGAACCGAACACCGAGGTCAGCCAGGGTCCGCGCAGCGGGCTGCGCCACAGCCGGGCGCATGGGCCGCCCGGATCTCTCGTCGCTTCGAGGTCATCGGTGGCGGGTGTGCCGGTCGTGCGCGTCGGCTTCATTCGCCCCTCACCCGCGGTCACCGACCGCGTTTACCGTGCCATCGATGATGATCCACGACGGGGCAGCGAATTGGGTTCAGTTCGGTGGCGCGCGGTGGGTGCGGGTCAGTCCTTGCCCCGCGGCGGCGGCTGCACCTCGACGCCACCGGAGTCGTGTTCGGGACCGGCGGAGGGATGCTCGGCGGGCACCCGGTCGCGCGACCGGGTGCCCTCGCTGAGCCGCTCGGGATCGGGCCGATGCACGTTGCCGTGGTACGGACCGGGCTTCGGCCGGGGCTTTCCGCCCGGGAACGCCAGCCGGAAGATGCTGCGGTGCACCATCGCCCACTGCTTCGAGAAGCGGCCGGAGTTGTAGGGCAGCTCGTAGCGTTCGCAGATCTCTTTGACCTGCGGCGCGATCTCCGAGTATCGGCTGCTCGGCATGTCCGGGTAGAGGTGGTGCTCGACCTGATAGCCGAGGTTGCCGCTGATGATGTGGAACAGCGGGCTGCCGTCGATGTTGGCGGCGCCGAGCAGCTGACGCACATACCAGCCGCCGCGCGACTCGTCCTCGACCTCTTCCGGCGTGAAGGTGTAGGTCTGGTCCGGGAAGTGGCCGCAGAAGATGATGGCGTGCGCCCACACGTTGCGGATGACATTGGCCAGCGCGTCGGCGGCCAGGGTGCGCAGGTAGGTGCTTTCGACGCCGGGTGCGACTTTGTCGAGGAAGCTCGCGGCGGCGCCGGCGCGGCCGCCCGTGGACACCCGCCGAAGCCTCCTGGCGATGCGGGACTGCGACGGCTGTTCGAGCCGGCCGCCCAACGCCAACTGGGTGAGCCCGAACGCCCCGGCGCTGATCAACGGCCAGCCGAGGTAGTCCTTGACGATCTGCGCCCGGGCTTTGACCCCGATGCCTTTCAGGTCCTTGCGCACCTCCGACCACGGCTTCTCGCGTTTGCGGATGGCATCGATGTCCATGTCGTGGACCGCCACGCCCCACTCGAACAGCAGCGTGAGGAGCAGGTTGTAGATCGGCTGGCCCAGATACCGCGGCGCCCATTTCTGGTTGGGGTCGATCCGCATGATCTCGTAGCCGAGATCTTTGTCCTTGCCCAGGATGTTCGTGAAGGTGTGATGGATGTAGTTGTGCGAGTGCTTCCACGACTCCGCAGTCGACGCCGTGTCCCAGTCCCACACCGAGGAGTGGATGTCGGGATCGTTCATCCAATCCCACTGGCCGTGCATCACGTTGTGGCCGATCTCCATGTTCTCCAGGATCTTGGCCATGGACAGACACGCGGTGCCCAGCAGCCACGCGGTCTTCGACCGGGATGCCAGCAACAAGATCCGGCCGGCCACCACGATCTGTCGTTGCGCCGAGATGACGTTCTTGATGTAGCGGCGGTCGCGGTCGCCGAGGTCGGCGAACACTTCGTCGTGAATCGCGTCGAATTCCTTGGCAAGCTTTTCCAGTTCTTGTTCGCTCAAGCGGCCGAGCGGATTGTCAGCGGCATTCTTCACGGCAGTTGTCACGAGCCGCTCCTTTCGATCAGAGTTCGAGTTCGACGTCGCCCTCGGCGGTGTTGATGCAGATTCGGACGTCCTGTCCGGTCGGTTCGATCACGTCACCCGAGCGCAGGTCACGCAGCTTGCCCGACTTCAGCGTCCCGACGCAGGTATGGCAAATTCCGATGCGACAGCCATAGGCAAGGTTGAGACCGGCCTTCTCGCCGGCCTCGAGAATCGATGTGCCGCCGTCACATTCGACTTCCTTGTCGCTGTCGAGGAAGCAGACGACGCCGCCCTCGCCGGCGTTGGCGTCGCCGCCGATCTTCGGTTGGAACCGCTCGAAGTGCAGGCGGTCGCAGTCGCCGTGCTCTTCCCAATGTTCGATCAGAGCGTCGAGCATTTCCCCGGGCCCCGAGCAGAATGCCTCGCGCTCGCGCCAGTCTGGGCACGCTTCGTCCAGGTCGCCGGGCGTGAATCGGCCCTGCTCGGAGGTGAGGCGCAGATCCAGCCGCATCCCCTCGTGGCGTTTCTCGAGCTCTTCCAGCGCCGGTAGGAACATGGCCTGCTCGCGGGTCCGCGCGGAATGAATGACCAGCACGTCGCGCATTTCGTCGCGATGATCGAGGTCGCGCAGCATGCTGATGATCGGCGTGATGCCGCTGCCCGCGCTGATGAACAGCATCTTGTCCGGCAGGGGCTCGGGCAGCGTGAACACGCCTTCGATTTCGCCCAGCCGCACCAGGTCGCCCGGTTGAATCTTGTGCACGAGATACGGCGACACGGCGCCGCCGTCGACCCTCTTCGGCGTCACGCTGATCAGGCCGTCTTCCGGCCTGGGATCCGAGGTCAGCGAGTAGGCGCGCCAATGGTAGACGCCGTCGATCACCACCCCGAGCCGCACGTACTGACCGGGCTTGTGGCCGGGCCATTCGTATCCGGGGCGGATCAGGACGCTGGCCGCTTCCGAGCCCTGCGCCTCGATGCCTTCGACCTTCCCGCGCAGCTCCTTGGTGGTCCACAGCGGGTTGATCATCTCGAGGTAGTCGTCGGGCTGCAACGGGCTGAACAACCGTCGCACCGCGCGCAGGAACAACCGCCGCCCCCACGGGACGTTGGGCTCGGCGCCGCGTTCAGCCATGTCCCCTAGAGTACACAGTTGTACACCGACGCCAAACATCGAATTGAATTCTGTTGCTGCACATGGTTAAACATGTGCCCAACGCGCGCATAGGCCAGACATAGCCGTTCACTGGCTGCGGTGTACTCGCGTTAGGGCTGTTGCGTCAGACACCTCTGAGGTGCCCCGGGTGCGCCATGCCCAAACGTTTGTTCGGCTGTGCAGCGGCGCCTAATGTCGGTGGGTGTGCTGATCGGCTTCCTCCTCGCGCTGGGCTGCTCGCTCTGTTACGGGACGGCGACCGTGCTGCAGGCGGCCGGAACCCGCTCCGTGGAAGCCGGCAGCGGCTCGGGTGTCGACGCCGTCCTGCTGTTGCGCGCCGTGCGGCAATGGCGCTATCTGGCCGGGGTCGGGCTCGACGTCGCCGGGTTTGCGCTCCAAGTCGCCGCGCTGCGTTTGGTGCCCATCTATGTCGTCGCGGCGGCGCTGGCCGCCTCGATCGCGGTCACCGGCGTGGTGGCCGCCTGGGTGTTGTCGGCGCGGCTGTCGCCGGCGGAATGGACGGCCGTCGGGGTGGTCTGCCTCAGCCTGGTCGCCCTCGCCCTGGCCGCCGGGCCGG
>NZ_LZKY01000357.1:0-839 GCF_001673055.1 Mycobacterium sp. 1245801.1 | reverse complement strand
CAGCAGCTGCTGCAGCAGCATTACGCGCGGACCCTCAACATCTGGGCGGCCAACCTGGAGGCCAACAAGGACAAGGCGGTCGCCCTGCAGTCCCAGGAGGTCTACGACAAGTACATGCACTACCTGACCGGCTGCGAGAACTTCTTCCGCAAGGGTGTCACCAATGTGGGGCAATTCACGTTGGTCAAGTAGGGCGGGACAAGTCGGCCCCGAACGGTTCACCGTTCGGGGCCGATTGCTTTACTGGGCCGGTTACTTCTCCAGCGTGAACTGATTGACGTCGGTGTAGCCCGCACGGAACAACTTCGCGCAGCCGGTCAGGTACTTCATGTACCGGTCGTAGACCTCCTGGGACTGGATGGCGATCGCCTGCTCGCGATTGGCCTCCAGGTTGGCCGCCCAGATGTTGAGGGTCCGCGCGTAATGCTGCTGCAGCAGCTGCACCCGCTCGATCGTGAAGCCCGCCGCCTCGCCGAATTTGAAAATGTCTTCCTGCGCCGGGAGTTGTCCACCCGGGAAAATTTCCTGGCCGATGAATCGAGCGAATCGGATATCGCTCATCGTGATGGAAACACCGCGCTCGTGCTGCTGTTTTTGCGTGTAGGTCAAGATGGTGTGCAACAGCATTCGGCCGTCGTCGGGAAGGATCTCGTAGGCGCGCTCGAAAAATGCGGGATAGCGCTCCATCTTGAAAGCTTCGAAGGCGCCAATCGTGACGATCCGGTCGACCTTGTCCTCGAACTCTTCCCAGCCCTGCAACCGCACCTCGATGTTGCGGCTGGTCGGCAATCCGGCCAGCTTGTTCTTGCTGTACTCAAACTGATTGCGGCTCAGCGTGA
>NZ_LZKY01000356.1:0-25485 GCF_001673055.1 Mycobacterium sp. 1245801.1 | reverse complement strand
TCGCCCCGCCTTCGCCGAACAACCGGCGCGCCAACGGAACTGACCCGCACTCGCAGCCCGGCAGCGCGACCCCGCCGCACCGGCCGCGGCCCCGGCCACCGCGCCGGCGCCGTCGCCCACCCCGACGACGAGCACGGTGGCCAGTGCGCCACCGGCTCCGCCGGCTCCGGGCGCCCCCGCGGCGGGCTTCTTCCCTCCCTACGTCGTCGGCCCCCCGGGGATGGGCACCGGCTCGGGCATGAGCGCCGGCGCGAGCTCCAGCGCGAAAAGGAAAGCGCCCGAACCGGACAGCGCCGCCGCCGCGGCGGCCGCCGCCGCGCGGGAAGCCGCACGCGCACGGCGGCGACGGCGCGCGACGCAGCGCGGGCACGGCGACGAGTTCATGGACATGAACGTCGACGTCGACCCGGACTGGGACGCCCCGCTCGCATCGGACCGGGGCGCCGGGGCCCTCGGGTTCGCCGGCACCGCCCGCCGGGACGCGGTCGCCCCGGCGGCCGGATTGACCACGCTGGCCGTCGACGAGTTCGAGGGTGGCCCAACGGTGCCGATGACGCCCGGCACCTGGAATCCCGACGGCGCGGCGGCGCCCGGCGACGATCGCGACGGCTAGCGCCGGGACGACTCGGAGGCCGACGCGACCCCGGCGCGCGCTGCGATAATGACGCGGTGCAGACGCTGAAGTCCGGGCGCAGGTTGCGGCCGGGGTCGATGGAAGTGCTGGTGGCCCTGCTGCTGGGCTGCGCGCTGGCCGCGACGACCCTGCGCAACGCGGTGTTCAACAGCGCGGCGCTCTCGACCGTGGGCACGGTGTTCTGCGGGGTTTTCGTGCAGGCGATTCCGTTTCTGGTGCTCGGGGTGGTGGTCAGCGGGCTGATCGCGACGTTCGTGTCGCCGCAGCGGTTGGCGCGTTGGTTGCCGCGCCGGCCGGCGCTGGCCGTCGTGGCGGCCGGTGTCGGCGGGGCTGGGGGCGGTCGCGACGGTGGGCAACGCGGACGGCGCCGGCGCGGGGACCGGCACGGGCGCCGGCACGACCGCGGGGTGGGGTAGGCCCGCCAGGCCGGCCAGCCCGGCGAAACCGCCGACGGCACCGAAGGGGGCGGCCACGATCAGCAGCGCCGGTGCGAACAGTTCGGGCTGGCTGGTGAAGATCTCGAGGATGTGCGTCGGCCAGTCGAACAGCGCGAGCTGGACCAGATACTGAAAGGCCAACGCCGGATTGTGCACCAGGTAATAGCCGAACTGCTCGAAATCTTCTAGCAGCTCCAGGGCGCGCACCACCCAGAAGATGGGTTGGCCGGCGTTGGTGTAGGCGTCGTAGTCCAGCCCGTTCACCGTGCCCTCGGCGGGGTCCCAGTTGATGCCGAAGTTCTTCAGGATGTTGGCGATGAAGTCGTTGAACGGGTTGTCGATGGTGGGGTCGTGGTCCGGGTCACCCGAGTCGTCGTGTGAGGCATGGAATTTCACGATCGAGGGCGCCGGATCGGCCTGTGGTGTCGAGGCGACCGCCGCGGTGGACACCGCCTGGTAGGTAGACATGGTGGTGGCCGCCTGCGTCCACATCCGCGCGTAGTCCGCCTCGTTGACCGCTATGGGAATCGTATTGACGCCGAAGAAATTCGTCGCTACCAGCGCCCCGTGCACGACGTGGTTGGTGGCCAGCTCCGGCAGCGTGGGCATGGCGGACAGGGCCGCGGTGTACGCCGCCGCCGCCACCTCGTGCTGACCGGCGGCCGTCGCACTGTCGGCGCCGGACTTCGTCAACCAGGCCAGGTACGGCGCGTGCGCGGCCGCGTAGGACTCACCGCTAGGACCCTGCCACGCCCCGGCCTGCACTCCGGCCAGCAAGGCGCTCAATTCTTCTGCGGCAGCGGCGTATTCGGCGCTCAGCTGCGACCAGGCGCCGGCCGCCGCCAGCAGCAGCCCGGGTCCCGGACCGCTGCTGAGCAACGCGGAATGCAGTTCGGGCGGCGAGGCCATGAAAATCGGGGCCGTCATCAGGCACTCCTCAGGCTGGAAGGGTTACCAGACTGAGGAGCCTAATGAATATGATTATCGTTTTCAACTGGCGGCCGGATCCGCCCTGCGCACTAGACCAGCGGCCGGCCCTTCTTGATCCTGCGGTCCAGGTCGTGCAGCAAGACGTTGAACGGGAACTGGCGGATGAACCGCGGTAGATACCGGTTCACCGTCGCCAGCACGGCGATCAGCCTGTCGAAGCGGCGCTGCTTGGTCGCGTCCCAGGGCAGCCGCATCTCGTCACGGAACCGCTGCGGCAAGAACCCCGTGGTGATCAACAGCGCGAAGCTGTCGGAGAGGCGCTGCAGCCGAGCCGGCAGCTTGACGCCCCGAATGCGATTGGCGGCGATGGGAAAGAGGTACTCGCGCACGGCGTCGTCGATGTGGACCTTGGCCAGCGATTCCTCCCAGTAGCGGTCGAACGCCGCACGGTCGGCGGGCCACATCTTCGGCGGCACCTGCAAGGTGGTGGCCAGCGTCATGCCCTCGCGATAGTGACGATCGGCGTCCTCGCCCTCGAGTTCACCGATGAACATGCGGTAGATGTCCACCCCGCCCTTATACAGGCACGCCCCCACCCACAGCTGCAGCTCGGGGTCGAAAGCGTTGTAGGCCACCGGGCTTTTGCTGTCCGGGGTCGAGTACACCTGTGCGTGAGCGCGATTCACCGCGCGGCGGAAGGCGTCCTTCTGGGCGTCGGTGCCGTTGGTCGCCACCGCCAGGTACGTGAAGGTGGTGCGGGCGCGCTTGATGGGGTGCAGGTCGACCCGGCCGCTTTCGACGCGGCTCTCCATCACGCCGTAGCCGACACCGGGCAGGGCCAGTTGCATGATCACGTTCGCCGGGCCGGCCAGCAACGCGACGCCCATCAATCCCTCGTCGATACCCAGCGCCCGCCGCCGCCGGCGCCGCTGCGGCCGGGGCGGGTCGGTGACCCTGCGCTCGACGTGCCCGATCGGCCGGTGCACCGGCTCGTGAATAGCCATTCGTCAGGTCCTCCCGCGGCGCCGGTCCGCTAATGTGCGAACGCTTGTTTCCTGATATTGTCGCGGCTGGGCGTTAGTGTCAAGATGGTTTCCATGAGCGAGACGTCCAGCGCACGGCCGTACCGCGGGGTCGAGGCCGCAGAGCGCCTGGCCACCCGCCGTAATCGGCTGCTCGCCGCGGGTCTGGACCTGCTCGGGGCCGAGCAGCAGAATATCTCGGCGGTCACCGTGCGCGGGGTGTGCCGCAGCGCCGGCCTGGCCGCCCGGTACTTCTACGAGAGCTTCGCCGACAAGGACCAGTTCGTCGCGTGCGTGTTCGACTGGGTCGTCGCCGAGCTGGCCGCCACCACGCAGGCGGCGGTGGCCGCGGTGCCGGCCGGTGAGCAAACCCGCGCGGGCATCGCCAACATCGTGCGGACGATCACCGACGACCCCCGGGTGGGGCGCCTGCTGTTCAGCACGCAGCTGGCCGATCCGGTGATCGTGCGCAAACGTGCCGAGTCGAGCGCGCTGTTCGCCATGCTGTCCGGGCAGCACGTCGGCCAAGCGCTACGGGTTCCGGCGAACGAACGCATCAAGGCCGCCGCGCATTTTGTGGTGGGCGGCGTCGGCCAGACCATCAGCGCCTGGCTGGCCGGTGACGTCCGACTCGAACCGGATCAGCTCGTCGACCACTTGGCGGCGCTGCTCGACGAGCTCGCCGAGCCGAACCTGTACCGCCTCCGAAACGGGCGCGGACGCTTAGCATCCCGCGGCTGATTCACACCCGGCTGAACGTCCGCCAGTCCCACGTCGCGGTCAGCGCGAAGTCGCTCAGCACACCGTAGATGGCTTGGCGCAACTCGTCATTCGAGTTTCGGCGGCCCAGCTGGTAGCCCAGGACGGAGACGAAGACCGTGCCGTCGACCCGCCCGGACAGCAATGCCAGCGCCCCGTTGGTGCGGTGCATCGTCGCGCTGGTCACGCCCGGGTACACCGACCTCATCGCGAAGCAGTCCGCCTCGCCGCCATCCGGTCGGTTCACCGCCGGATCCAGCACACCGAGATTGGACGAGACGACGGTGGTTGCGCCGCCGGTGACCACGCTGATCAGCCGCCGGAACAGCCGCTTGGGGATCAGCGGAACGAGCGGCAGCAACGCCCACCGCTCGTCGGGCACATCCTGATGGCGAACCAGGGCCTGCTTGATCACGGCGCGGATCTCGCGCAGGTCCGTGCCGATCGCCGAGGGCTGCAGCGTGACGTCGACGTTCGTGACCGCGTTGGCGCGGCTGTCGCCGGGGGTGCGCTCGTTGACGGGCATCCCCACGTTGACCGAGCCGTCTGCCGCGACGCGTCCCACTCGCTGGGCGAGGCGCGCCGCCATTCCCGCGAGCAGCGCGTTGCTGGTGCCGCCGAGGGCGCCGGCCCTCTCGTCCCACTCGCCGGCGTCGACGAAGAACGTCGTCGCGGGCAGGGTGATGGGATCGTCTCCGGCGGTCGGCGGTGTCGACGGCTTCCCGGCGGACGCGGCCTGCACCGCGTCACGGCCCTGACTGAGCATTCGGGCGGCCGCACCGACGGCACGACCGACATCGCCCGCGTCGCTTAGGGTTTGGCGCGCGTCTTCCCGTACTGCCCGCCACCGCCGCCGCGCCCCCGCGGCGGGCCAACGGATCGCGTCGCCACGCCCGGAAGCCGCATCCGCCAACGCCTCGCACAGCCCGACCCCGTCGGTGAGGCAATGCGTGGTGACCAGACTGACCGCCGCACCGCCGTCGGTGAACGGCAGCACCGCAAGGTGCCAGCCGGGCCCGTACTCGGCATCCGGACGCTGGGTGGCTTGTTCAGCCAGCCAGGCGTCGATCCCGTCGCGTGGCCGCGGCGCGCCGACGATCTCGAGGGCGCACCGGTCGTTCGGCGCCACCCAGCGATGCCGGCCGAACGGCAAGGGCGACCGCTCGATGCGGCGCGACAACCGTCCCCTGCCCAGCTGGTGATGGAACTCGCGCAGCCCGGCGATGTCGACGGCGCGGTCGTACACCCAGACGCATTGCAACAGGCTGGTGGCTCCCGTGGCCCGTTCGCCGAGAAAGAGGGTCTGATCGGCCAGGTCCAGCACGTTGCTCATGGTCAGGCCGCTTCGTTGTCGTCCGCGTTCGGCGCGACGGGGTAGGGCCCGTCCGAATCAGCTTGGGGCACGGCCACGACCGGCTCATCCAGGGTGGGCTTGGCGACGCGCACGAACGCCTGGGTCAGTGCCGCGATGTAGCGGAGCACCGACTCGCGCGCGATCGCGTTGTCCGGGAAGGACATCGTCACGGTGGTGTTCTCGGCCTGCCGGTTGATCCACATGTTGATCCCGCCGGCGGACAGGCTGTCGCCGTAGGTGCCGAACTTCGTCTCCGCCCACAGCCCGTTGAGGGGAATCTTGCGGAAGTCCAGGAAGGACAGCATCATCGGCAGCTGGGTGGGCAGCTTGATCCCCAGTTCGTCGGGGGTCGCCAACTCCAAGGCCCGCTCGACCGGCACGTCCGCGAGGCGCTGGGCGTCGTCAAACGACTTCTGCGCCGCCCTGGCCGCCTGGGCGAACGTCTCGCCGGCGATCGGCACGGTGATGGGAATCAGGCTGGCGAACCAGCCGACGGTCATCGTGTCGGTGCCCGGCACCCGGGTGTCCTTGGCCGTGAACCCGTGATACGTGTGTTTGCCGGTCAATTGGTGTTCGGCGAAACCCGCGCACGCCAGGACTCCCCCGATGAACCGGGCTCCGGCGGCGACGCAGGCGGCGTCGAAGGCCTCGGTCTCGGCGGCATCCATCAGTTCGACGGTCAACAGATCGCCCTTGGTGCTGGCCCAGATGTCACCGAGCGGCAGCGGGAAGCTCGGCCAGTCGCCGTCCGTGTCACGCGCGAAGGCGATCCAGTCCTTGATCTCCGGAGACGACAGGTCCAGGGCCGCCGCGTTATCGCGCTGCCGCGCAACGTAGTCGCGATAGCTGCGCACCTCGGGCAGCGCGGCGTGGGAGTGCCCCCCTTGCGCCAGTTCCTGATACATCAGGTGGATGTCGAGGAAGATGAGGGCGGCGGACAGTCCGTCGATGTGCAGGTGGTCGACGCTGGCGTAGAAGGTGAAATAGTCGGCGTGCGCGACGATCCCGTAAGTGAAGCAACCCCATTCCGGGGTGTGCGGAGTCGTGGTCAAGACGTGGTTGCGCGCCTGATCCGGGGTCATCTCCCCGAGCGCGACGGGGACGAATTCGATGGCTTCGGGGTCCTCGAGTTCGCGGCGCACAAAGATTCCGTTGTCGAATTCGAACCAGTAGTGATATGTGTCCTGGCGGCGCACATGGCCATTGATCGTCGCGGTCATCGCCTCGACGTCACAGGTTCCGGGGATGTCCCACGCCACGATCATCAATCGGGGAAGCGGCCGGTTCAGAGTCTTGCCGTGGTAAGCGGCCCAGAGGTGTTGATTCTGTTGATAACTCGGTGCCAGATCGCTTCGCCGGGCGGCGCGTGCCGCTTCAAGCGCCGTGGGCGCGGCCATCCACATGGTAACCGGGCCGTGTGGCGGCTGCCATTCGTTGATGTTTCCGAGTGCGACCATGTCGTCGAGTCCTTGTGCTGTGAGTACCGACATCTGTTGTGCGATCTGGGGGTGGTGAAAGTGCAATCAGCGCTTGGCGTTTGGCGCATCATCTGTTCGGTCTCAGGTTGAAAATCTCGCGACGTGTTCCCGGTATGTTGGGCTGAACTACCGCGTCGCTGCACCCCCTAGTGTCGCTGCTGTGGACGCTAGCTGACGGGGGTGAAGATTTCGCGGTTTTACGAAGACTCGCGTTCTCCCGCGTGATCATCTACGGTGCGGTAACCTTTCTCCGCCAACCGGTCGCATGGCCGGCTGGTGCGTACCAAATAGTATCCATGCGAAAGCCGGTCCGACGCCGATTCGCCTGCCCGGGGCCAAGTCTCGGGAGAGCGTTGTTCGGCTCGTCTGACGGCCGGCACCGCCCCAACCGGAGCGGCTCCGGCCAAATCCTCAGCGCCTCACGGGAACAGCGGCAGATGCCACAGCCGCATGCCGGGGTGCAGCAGCCATAACCGCATCATGGTGAGCCGCAGGATGCGCACCGCGCTGGTGATCATGAAGATCGCCAGGGGCACCTCGATCAGCAGCGCCGTGATCACCGACAGCCAGATGTCCTTGGGCCCGGCGGTCATCAGGTCGAACCAGGCGTCGCACATCAGCAGAACCCCGGTGGTGAAGGCGGCGAGCACCAGCAGCTGACGACGCAGGTATCCGAGCACCGCCGTCGTCAACATGAACCCGACCAGCAGCACGTCGAAGCCGACCCAGGTGATCGGCCAGTTGTGCGCGACGTAGTTCTCCGGCAGCGTCACGGACAGGTACCCCAGCCACGGGACCATCGCCATGGAGCCACCGATCATCAGGCTCAAACGGATGCGCCGCACCCGGGCCAGGAACTCCGGGTCGATCAGCTCCCCCACCGGCTGCTCCAGCCGAGTGATCAGTTCCCGGCGTTGCTCAGCGGTCAACGCCGCGATCTGCGCGTCGGTCAGAATGCCGTCGGTCATGAAACCATCCTCCGGCTCGGCCCGGTGGGATCAGTGGGCGGCACCCACCGGGGGCCGGCGGTCCGCCGCGGTGCGGGGCACGGCCTTGGCCTCGCCGCTCTCGAATTCCTTCACCCAGCAGGCGAATTCGAGGGTGATGCCGTCGGGGTCCTGGAAATAGAACGAGCGCACGTAGACGCCGGGATGCACGGTCGCGGACACCTGCATGGGGCTCTCGTCGTGGTTGAGCACCGGCCCCACCCGCACCCCTTTGTCCTTGAGGCGCTGGCGATAGGCGTCGAATTTCTCGGCCGGCACGTGGAAGGCCAGGTGGTTCATGGTGCTGACGGCGCTGGTGATGTCGCCGATGCCCGGGATGGCGCCCGGCGACGAGATTCCGGGCACCCGGTCGGGGGCGTCGGCAAACCAGAAGAAGGCGACGCAGTCGCCGTTGCCGGCGTCGAAGAAGAAGTGCTGGCCGGCGCCGCCGGGTAGGTCGAGCGACTTGATCAGCGGCATGCCGAGGATATTGCTGTAGAAGTCCACGGTTTTCGCCATGTCCGAACACACCAGGGCGACATGGTTGATCCCGCCGAGTTCGAATTCCGTGTTGGTGTTGTGCGGCTTGATCATCTGGTGGCTCCCCTCGGTCCCGGCTTGACGATCCTGGCCAAGATCCAAATCTGAATCTAACATCAGTTTCAGTTTTGGCCCAGGGAGGTGCGTAGGTGTCGACCGCGGCGTCCCCTGCTGACCGCGACGGCCAGGCCGCCGAGCTTCCCACCCGTCGAGGCAGGCGGACGCAGGCCGCCATCGATATGGCAGCCCGGACCGTTATCGCGCGCAAAGGCGTGCTGGCCACGACCATCGCGGACATCGCCGCGGAAGCGGGCCGTTCGGCGGCGTCGTTTTACAACTACTACGACTCCAAAGAGGCGATGGTGCGCCAGTGGGCGCTGCGCTTTCGCGACGAGGCCAACGAGCGCGCCCAGTCGGTGACCGAACACGGCCTGTCCGAACGTGAACGGGCCTACGCCGCAGCAGCCGCGCACTGGCACACCTACCGCAACCGGCTCGCCGAGGTGATCAGCGTGTCGCAGCTGGCGATGATCAACGACGACTTCGCCCGGTATTGGGCCGAGATCTGCGAGATACCAGTCTCTTTCATCGCCGAGTCGGTCCGGCGCGCCCAGGCCGACGGCCACTGCCCCGACGACGATCCGCGGCTGCTCGCCGAGGCCATCGTGGCGATGTTCAACCAGTTCTGCTACCTGCAGCTCGCCGGGGCGCGTGCGGTGGAACCCGACGACCAAGCGTGCGTCCAAACCCTGGCCAACATCTATTACCGGGCCATCTACGCGTCAGGAGGACCGCTGAATTGACTCGTCGTACCGGCGCCGGGGTGATCCGGGAATTCATCGGGCTGCCGTCGCGCACCGCGGGGCGTGCGGGCGCGGGCGGGCACCCCTGCCAAGGGCTGTATCACCGGGGGGTGGGACGCAAACCCAAGGTGGCGATGATCGCCACGCACTACCAGATCGACTTCTCCGAGCACTATCTCGCCGACTACATGGCCACTCGCGGTGTCGGGTTTCTGGGCTGGAACACCAGGTTTCGCGGCTTCGAAAGCAGCTTCCTGCTCGACCACGCGCTGGTCGACATCGGTGTCGGGGTGCGCTGGCTGCGCGAGATCCAGGGTGTGGATACCGTTGTGCTGCTGGGCAATTCGGGAGGCGGCTCATTGATGGCCGCCTACCAGTCACAGGCCGTGGATCCCAATGTCATTCCCCTGGACGGGATGCGCCCGGCGGCAGGGGTGACCGAATTGCCGCCCGCCGACGGGTACGTGGCCACCGCCGCCCATCCCGGACGCCCGGAGGTGCTCACCGCCTGGATGGACGCCTCCGTCGTCGACGAGAACGACCCCGTCGCCACCGACGCCGACCTCGACCTGTTCAACGAGCGCAACGGGCCGCCCTATTCGCCGGAGTTTCTCGCCCGATACCGCAGCGCGCAGACCGCGCGCAACCACGCCATCACCGACTGGGCCGAGACCGAGCTCAAACGCGTTCGCGCGGCGGGGTTTTCCGACCGGCCGTTTTCGGTGATGCGGACCTGGGCCGATCCCCGGATGGTCGACGCCAGGATCGAGCCCACCAAGCGGGCACCCAACATGTGCTACGCCGGCGCGCCGGCCAAGGCGAACCGCTCGGCGCACGGCATCGCGGCGGCCTGCACGCTGCGCAACTGGCTGGGCATGTGGAGCCTGCGGGTGGCCCAAACCCGCGCCGAACCGCACCTGGCCCGCATCACCTGTCCCGCCCTGGTGATCAACGCCGAGGCCGACACCGGGGTGTTCCCCTCGGATGCCCAACGCATCTTCGACGCGCTCGCCGGCACCGACAAGACGCAGGCCTCGGTGGACACCGACCACTACTTCACCACCCCGGGCGCACGCACCGAGCAGGCCGACATCATCGCCCAATGGATCAACAAGCGGTGGCGCTGATCGCCGCGAACGGCCGGTGGCGACCCGCGGCGCCCGACAGCGGGAGGCCACGAGCCCATGTCGTCAACCAACCGACTGGTTGTTAGCTTGGAAGGTACTTGGCCGAAACGGCGTCCTGCAGCAACGGAAGGCGACCAATGCCGATCGCGATAAATCCCGAGCATCAAGAGCTGGCCGATTCCGTGCGATCGCTGGTGGCGCGCGTCGCGCCGTCGGAGACGCTGCACGCGGCCATGGAGACTCCTCTCGAGAACCCTCCGCCGTACTGGCAGGCGGCGGCCGAGCAGGGACTGCAGGGCGTCCATCTGGCCGAGTCCGTCGGCGGCCAGGGCTTCGGCATCCTCGAATTGGCCATCGTGCTGGCCGAATTCGGTTACGGGGCGGTGCCTGGCCCGTTCGTGCCGTCGGCCATCGCCAGCGCCCTGATCTCCGCGCATGACCCGGACGCGAAGGTGCTCGCCGAGCTGGCGTCGGGCGCCGAGATCGCCTCCTATGGCCTGAGTTGCAGTGCGCTGACCGCCACCCGGCACGCCAATTCGCTGGTGATCCGCGGCGAAGTCCGCGCGGTGCCCGCGGCGGGGCAGGCCACGCTGCTGGTGCTGCCGGTCGCGATCGACAGCGGCGAGGCCTGGGTGGTGCTGCGCGCCGATGAGCTCGAGATCGAGCCGGTGAGGAGCCTCGATCCGCTACGACCCGTCGCCCACGTGCGAGCCAACGCCGTCGAGGTGGGTGAGGACGTCGTGCTGACGAACCTGAGCATGGCGACCGCGCACGCGCTGATGACGACGCTGCTGTCCGCCGAGGCCATCGGTGTGGCGCGCTGGGCGACCGACACCGCCTCGCACTACGCCAAGATCCGCGAGCAGTTCGGCCGGCCGATCGGCCAGTTCCAGGCCATCAAGCACAAGTGCGCCGAGATGATCGCCGACACCGAGCGGGCCACCGCGGCGGTCTGGGATGCCGCCCGCGCGATCGATGAAGCCCGCGAAAACAATTGGGACACAGCGGCTTCGCATGTCGAGTTCGCCGCCGCCGTGGCGGCGACGCTGGCGCCGGCGGCCGCCCAGCGCTGCGCGCAGGACTGCATCCAGGTGCACGGCGGGATCGGCTTCACCTGGGAGCACGACACCAACGTCTACTACCGCCGGGCCTTGCTGCTGGCCGCCTCCTTCGGCCGCAGTGCGGACTACCCGCAGAAGGTCGTCGACACCGCCACCACCACCGGGATGCGTGCGGTGGACATCGATCTCGACCCTGACACCGAGAAGCTGCGGGCGGAGATTCGCGCGGAAGTCGCCGCGCTCAAGGGGATCGAGCGTGAGCAACGCAAGGTCGCCATCGCCGAGGGTGGTTGGGTGCTGCCCTATCTGCCGAGGCCGTGGGGGCGGGGTGCCGGCCCGGTGGAGCAGATCATCATCGCCCAGGAATTCGCCTCCGGGCGGGTCAAGCGGCCGCAGACCGGGATCGCGACCTGGATCGTGCCGTCGATCGTGGCGTTCGGCACCGAGGAGCAAAAGCAACGGTTCCTGCCGCCGACCTTGCGCGGCGAAATGATCTGGTGTCAGCTGTTTTCCGAACCGGGCGCCGGATCGGATCTGGCCGGCCTCACCACCAAGGCCACCCGCACCGACGGCGGCTGGCGCGTCACCGGCCAGAAGATCTGGACCACCGCCGCGCAGTTCTCCCAGTGGGGCGCGCTGTTGGCCAGGACGGACCCCAGCGCCCCGAAACACGCCGGCATCACCTACTTCCTGCTGGACATGAAAAGCGAAGGCGTCGATGTCAAGCCGCTGCGCGAGCTCACCGGCAACGCCATGTTCAACACCGTCTACATCGACGACGTGTTCGTGCCCGACGAGTGTGTGCTCGGTGAGGTCAACCGGGGCTGGGAGGTCAGCCGCAACACGCTGACCGCGGAGCGAGTGTCGATCGGGTCCAGCGAGGCCAACTTCCTGGCCACGCTGGCCCAGTTCGTCGAGTTCGTCCGCGACGGCCACTTCGACCAGATCGCCCAGCATCGCGCCGGCCAGTTGATCGCCGAGGGCCACGCGGCCAAGGTGCTCAACCTGCGCTCGACGCTGCTGACGCTCGCCGGCGGGGACGCGATGCCGTCGGCGGCGATCTCCAAGTTGCTGTCGATGCGCACCGGCCAGGGCTATGCCGAATTCGCGGTCTCGTCGTTCGGCACCGATGCCGCGATCGGTGACCCCAACGAATTGCCCGGCAAGTGGGGCGAATACCTGTTGGCCAGCCGCGCCACCACGATCTACGGCGGCACCTCCGAGGTGCAGCTGAACATCATCGCCGAACGGTTGCTGGGCCTCCCCCGCGACCCGTAAGCCGTCGCGAAAGTGCCCCCAAACAGGGCCATGCCGACCTGACGAAGTCAGGCCGGCATGGGTCCCCCCATACGCGGTCGGCCATCCCGAGGGTTGGCGTGTCGGCGACGGCCGCTTACCGCGCGGAGATGGTGGTCACCACCACCAGTTCCACCAGTGCTGGGGGCCCCAGTAGCCACGGCCCCAGTTGCCGTGGCCCCAGTTGCCGTGCCCCCAGTTGCCATTTCCCCGACCATCATGGCCGCCCCATCCGCGACCGCCGGGGCGATCGGGGATGAAGCCCGGTCCGCTGTGCGGCCCGGCACTGGCGAAGCTGGTGGTGGCTGCGGGCGCAGGAGCGGCCGCAGCCATGGGGGCGCCGCCGATAAGCAGCGCGCCGGCCACAGCCCCGGCACCTATGACACCTGCGGCCGCGCCGCGTAATGATCGCCCGAAGATCATTAGAGTCATTCCTTCCAACCACTTGCTATCGATAACAAAAACGTTAGTGGGACATTTCTGAGCAAACAAGTGCAATTCGCTTTTTGGATTGTGAATTAGACAACAACGACGTCGTACCGGGCCGGATACTACCGCCTATTTCCGATGCGAATTTATGCAATTCAGTTCTTCATAAATACTGATGCCGACGCCACACCATCCCAGTTTGCCCAGCTCAAAGACAATCTACTGAATTACTGGCTCACCGAACGCGTATCTACTGACGTCCGCTTTCACGCATTATCGCATTCGCTGATTCCGCGCCCTTCACGTCAAATTTGTCCACGCCATTCAGCATCACACGCAACCGGGTTACATGCAGACAGCTACATTGATCCATTTGCGAGAGCATCTGCGGAACGGGCCGGCGTGCGCGGCACGCAACTGCGGTTCGACGCGCCCGGCGGCCGACCGGCGCCCGGGCGGCCCGGCGACGCGACTTACGCTGGCCTCGGTGACAGAATCAGTATTGACACAACGGCACCGAGCGCTGATTTACTGATTGGCACTCACGGAGGAAGACACCGAAGTGAACTTCAACAGCAGCCACAGCGGACCCAGCGTCGGAGCCTTTCGCGCCCCCAACTCGGCCGGCGGCCCGTCGGGAGACGCCGCGCCGACCGAGCGCCTCACCAGTCTCGGGCAACCGGGCGGCCACCGCATCGCCGCCCAGCCGGCCGCCCAGCCGGGTCGCACCCAGCGGACGCGTCGCACCGTGGACCTGCCGGCGGCCACGCACCGGGCGCTCGACATCTGGCAGCGGGAGGCGGCCGACCGGCTGGGGGTCGCCCGGGTGACCGGCCAGGAGGTCCTCACCGCGCTCATCGACCAGCTCCTGGTCGATCCGAAGCTCACAGCGCAGATCACCCGCGCCATCAAAGACCGCCGCTGACTCGCTTGGCGCCAGCCGTACCGGGCTAGTCGACGTCCATTTCGCGCAGCTCGCGCTTGAGGATCTTGCCGGTCGGGTTGCGCGGCAGTTCGTCGAGGAAGACCACCTCACGCGGCACCTTGTAGCGGGCCAGGTGGTCGCGCACATAGTGCTTGACGGTGTCCTCGTCGAGGTCGGCGCCGTCCTTCTTCACCACGAAGGCGCGCAGCCGGTGGCCCCATTCCTTGTCCTCGACGCCGATCGCGGTCGCCTCCACGACGTCCGGATGCCCGGTGATGAGGTCCTCGACCTCGGCCGGGAAGACGTTCTCGCCGCCGGAGACGATCATCTCGTCGTCACGCCCGCTGATGTAGAGCAGGCCGTTCTCGTCGAAGTAGCCGACGTCTCCCGACGACAACAGGCCGTCGATGACCTGCTTCTTGCCGCCCCCGGTGTAACCCTCGAACGGGAAGGCGTTGCCGACGAAGATGCGCCCGACGTCGCCCTGCGGCAGCTCCTTGCCGTTGTCGTCGAAGATCTTGACCTTCACACCCTTGACGACCGGCCCGACCGTCGACGAGTTGTATTCCAGGTGCTTGGGCTCGGCGATGGTGGCGAAGGCGATCTCGGTGGAGCCGTACATGTTGTAGATGACCGGGCCCAGGTCCTTCAGGCCGCGCTCGGCCAGGTCGGCTCCCAGCGCCGATCCCGATACGAACACGATCTTCAGGCTGGACAGGTCGGGCTTCTTGTCCATCTTCTCGATCGTGTCGAGAATCCGCGACAACATCACCGGGACGACGACCATCGCGGTCACCTTGTACTTCTCGATGTCTTCCAGCACGTGTGGCGGCTTGAACTTCCGGCGTAGCACCAGCGTCGAGCCCAAGAACATCGCGATCGTGCCATGCAGGAATCCCAGCGCGTGGAACATCGGCGCGGGCAGCGAGGTCACCTCGTTGGCCTTGAACGGGACATGCGACAGGATGCCGCCGATGGGCGCCAGCGTCGGCGGGGTGCTGCGGTTCGCGCCCTTCGGGGTGCCGGTGGTGCCGCTGGTCAGGATGATGATCGACGAGTGCTTGCTCGCCTTGGGCGCGGGCTTCTTGTCGCTGCGCTCGATCAGGTCGGCCAGCGTCTCGTCCTCGCTGCCCGACGGCTCGTCGCTGTCGGGGTTGGTCCCGAGCGCCCGCAGCTTGCCCAGCTCCGGCGATGCCTTGCTGACCGCCTTGGTGTACTCGTCGTCGTAGATGACCAGCTTGGCGCCCTCTCGCTCGGACACCTCCTTGATCTGCGGTCCGGAGAACTCGCTGTTGAGCAGGATGATGCGGGCGCCCACCCGGGCGGCGCCGAAGTAGGCGATCAGGAACCAACGCGTGTTGCGGGCCAGGATGGCGACGCCGTCGCCGCCCTTGACACCCTTGTCGATCAGCCCGTTGGCGACCGCGTGCGCGGCGTCGTCCAGCTCCTTGTAGGTGAATTCACCCTCTTCGTCGATGCACGCCGCGCGGTCGGGATGGCGCCTGGCGTTGAGCGCCGGCAACATGCCGAACTCGCCCCACTTGTAGATGTCGGCGGCCATCGCCGCGTAGTTCTGCGGCGGCTCGATCCGGAAGGCACCCGATTCGAAGATTTTGCGCACGTAGTGCAGTTCGGCCGAGCCGCGTTCGACGTATTGCTGAACTTTCGCGGCGGCCTGACCGGGGAGGCCGAGGAGGTTAGGCATGGAATCCACCTTATGTGACGTCCGTCTCAGTACGGCCAGAAATTCTGGCGAATTAGCATGAACCGCATGACCCGTCCGGTTTCGCTGGAGGTGGCCGGGCGCCAGGTCACGATCACCCATCCGGACAAGGTGGTGTTCCCCCGCGCGAGCGGCCGCGAAACCACTGGATTCTCCGGCGGCCCGTACACCAAGCTCGACCTGGTCCGCTATTACCTGTCCGTCGCCGACGGCGCGCTGCGCGGTGTGGCCGGCCGCCCGATGATCCTGAAGCGCTTCGTCAAGGGCATCACGGAAGAAGCGGTGTTCCAGAAGCGCGCCCCGGCCAAACGGCCGGACTGGATCGACGTTGCCGAACTGCGTTACGCCCGAGGCACTTCCGCCGCCGAAGCGGTGATCCACGACGCCGCGGGGCTGGCCTGGGCCATCAACCTGGGCTGCGTCGACCTCAACCCGCACCCGGTGTTGGCCGACGACCTCGATCACCCCGACGAACTGCGGGTCGACCTGGATCCGATGCCCGGGGTCTCCTGGCGACGCATCGTGGACGTCGCGCTGGTGGCCCGCGAGGTGCTCGAGGACTACGGCCTGACCGCGTGGCCCAAGACGTCGGGATCGCGCGGCTTTCACATCTATGCCCGCATCGCGCCGCGCTGGGAGTTTCGCCAGGTGCGGCTGGCCGCGCAGACCGTTGCCCGCGAAGTCGAGCGGCGCGTGCCCGAGGCCGCGACCAGCCGTTGGTGGAAGGAAGAACGCGAGGGCGTCTTCGTCGACTTCAACCAGAACGCCAAGGACCGCACGGTCGCGTCGGCCTACTCCGTGCGGGCGACGCCGGACGCCCGAGTCTCGACACCGCTGCACTGGGACGAGGTCGCCGGTTGCCGGCCCGAGGCGTTCACCATCGACACCGTGCCCGCCCGGTTCGCCGAACTGGGCGACCCCTGGGCCGGGATGGACGACGCCGTCGGCGCACTCGACCGGCTGCTGGTGCTGGCCGAGGAGATGGGGCCGCCCGAGCGCGCCCCGAGAGGGTCGGGCACGCGCGGCAAGGGCACCGGCGGCAGGCGGCAGTCGGCGATGCCGCTGATCGAGATCGCCCGCACCAAGACCAAGGACGAGGCGATGGCGGCGCTGGACGTCTGGCGCGAGCGCTATCCCGCGGCGGCCGGCCGGCTGCAGCCGGTCGACGTCCTGGTCGACGGGATGCGCGGGCCCAGTTCGATCTGGTACCGGATCCGGATCAACCTGCAGCACGTTCCCGAAGACCAACGGCCTCCGCAGGAAGAGCTGATCGCCGACTACAGCCCTTGGAAAAAGGAGGGGCAGGGATACGGCGGCCGGCAGAAGCCGTCCTGACGCTAGATCCCCACCCGCGTGATCGCGTTGTGCTTGCGCAGGTAGCAGTACCAGGTGACGCCGAGCAGGGCGAGGAAGAACACGATGTAGAACCGCAGCGCCGGTTCGATGCTGCCGAACTCCGATTTCGACCACGCGTAGGCCAGCGGGACCACGAACCCGCCGAACGCGCCCACCGCCGAGATGACGCCCAGCGCACCGGCGGCCTGGCGGCGCATGCCCACCATGGTGTCGGGGTCGCCCCCGGCCAGCTCGCCCTTGATCTTGAAGATCCGCGAGATCATCCGGTAGGTCGAACCGTTGCCGATGCCGGTGGCGACGAACAGGAACATGAAGCTGGCGAAGAAGGCCGGCAGGTTGACCGCGTTGACCGACCACAGCGCCGCCGCCGCCCCGATCGCCAGCATCACGAAGCTGGCCGCGGTGATGCGGGCGCCGCCGATCCGGTCGGCCAGCTTGCCGCCGAGGGGCCGGATGACCGATCCGATGCCGGCACCCAGGAAGGCCCACGCCAGGGCGATGTCACCGCGCCCGAAAACCGTCTTGAGCAGGGTCGGGAAGGCGGCCGAGTAGCCGATGAACGAACCGAAGGTGCCGATGTACAGCAGCGACATGATCCAGGTGTCGGGGTGCCGCAACGACTCCAGCACGGGCTTCACGTCGGCCTTCGCCTCGGTGAGGTTGTTCATGAACAGGAAGGCGCAGATCGCGGCCACCACCGCGAGCGGCACGTAGAACAGTCCGGCGCGCGACAGCGCCATCCCGCCGCCGGCGATGACGATCGGCGGGATGATCTTCTGCACCACCGCCACCCCGATGTTGCCGCCGGCCGCGTTCAGGCCGAGCGCCCAGCCCTTGTCCTTCTCCGGGTAGAAGAACGAGATGTTGGCCATCGACGAGGCGAAGTTGCCGCCGCCGAACCCGGCGGTCGCGGCGATCGCCACCAGCGCGGCGAACGGGATGCCGGGATGGCTCACCGCCCAGGCCAGCAGCAGGCAGGGGATCAGCAGCAGCGCCGCCGAGATGGTCGTCCAGTTGCGACCGCCGAAGAGCGGAACCGCGAAGGTGTAGGGCAGCCGCAGGAACGCCCCGACACCGCTGGGCACGGCCACCAGGCACAGGGCCTGGCTGGCGGTCAGCGCCCACCCGGACGCGGCGGGGTGCCCGTGCGCCCCGGCCGTCATCTGCACCACCACGATGCTCCACAGCATCCACACGCTGAAGCCGACGTGCTCGGCGAAGATCGAGAAGATCAGGTTCCGCCGGGCGATCGGCTTGCCGGTGGTCTCCCAGAATTCGGGGTCTTCGGGCCGCCAGTCATCGATCCAGTGCCGCCCCTTGCGAGACTCGCGCGGCGGCGCGGGCTGCGATGCCGGGGTGATGGTCGAGGTCATCTGGTGGGACTCCTGGCTTGAATGGGGCGCGGGCAGTGACCACTCGACGCTAAAGAGGCACTGTTACCGGACTGCGTGTGCACAGTTACGTGGGCGATACGCAGAAATTGCAGCGGCCAGAACCCGTTTGTCAGAACTCTGCAACGCAAGATGTCGCGAACCCACGGCGAGGGCTCGATGCGCGACAATCGGCTCATGCAGGTGACTGAGGCTCCCCTGGGCCTACGGGAGCGCAAAAAGATCAAGACCCGCCGCGCCATCCGGCGCGAGGCGTTTCGCCTCATCGAGGAGAACGGCTTCGCCGCGACCACCGTCGAACAGATCGCCGAGGCGGCCGACGTGTCGCCGAGCACCTTCTTCCGCTATTTCCCGTCCAAGGAATCGCTGCTGCTCGCCGACGACCTGGACCCGCTGATCCTCGAGGCGTTGAAGGCCCAGCCGCTCAACCTGTCTCCGGCCCAGGCCTTCCGCCGGGCCTACGCGGCCGTCATCGCCGAGTTGCCCGACGACCAGCTGGAGTTCGAGAGCACCCGGCAGCGGCTGATGTTCTCCATACCCGAGCTCAAGGCGGCGATGTACGACGAGTACTACCGCACCGTGACGGTCGCCGCAGAGGCGATCGCGCACCGAATCGGCCGTGCCGCAGACGATTTCGAGGTCCGGGTGTTCGCCGGCGCGTTGACGGGTGCCATGATGGCCGCCTTCGACAGCGCCCCCAAGACCGCCGACACCATCTATCGGGCCCTGGATTTCATGGACGCCGGCATGCCGCTGGGCTAAGGGCCTCAACAGCGCGGCGATGCATTTGTGCGGGCGGAACGCGATACTCTCACGCGATGCGACAGGGATGGAATCGACGGGGATTCTTGCAGCTCGCAGGGGCTGCCGGGGTCGCCGCGATCGGCGGCGCGACCGCGCTCTCCGAGCTCGTGGCGGGGTGCTCGTCAAGCAAACCGGCTCCGGGCGCCACCCCGGGCTCGGTGACGATCACCCACCTGTTCGGTCAGACCGTCATCAAAGAACCACCCAAGCGTGTCGTCAGCGCCGGCTACACCGAGCAGGACGACCTGCTCGCGGTCGGGGTGGTGCCGATCGCGGTGACCAACTGGTTCGGTGACCAACCATCCGCGGTCTGGCCGTGGGCCACGCCCAAGCTCGGCGGGGCGCAGCCGACGGTGCTGAACCTGGACAACGGCATTCCCGTCGACCAGATCGCCGGCCTGAAACCGGATCTGATCGTGGCCGTCAACGCCGGCCTGGACGCCGACACCTATCAGAAGCTCTCCGCGATCGCCCCGACCGTCGCCCAGTCGGACGGCGACGCCTTCTTCGAGCCGTGGAAGGAGCAGGCCACCACCGTCGGGCAGGCGGTCTTCCAGGCCGACCAGATGAAGTCGTTGATCGACGGCGTCGACCAGAAGTTCACCGACATCGGCAAGAAGAATCAGCAATGGACCGGCAAGAAGGCGCTGCTGATGCACGGCGCGCTGTGGCAGGGCACGGTCGTCGCCACCATGGCGGGCTGGCGGACGGACTTTCTGAACCAGATGGGCCTGGTCATCTCCGACAGCATCAAACCCTTCGGCACCGATCAGCGCGCCGTCATCCCGCGCGATCACATCAAGGCGGTGCTCGATTCCGCCGACCTGGTGATCTGGACGACCCAGAACCCCGACGATCAGAAGGCGATACTGGCCGACCCGGAGGTGGCCGGGTCGCTGACCACGGCGCAGAACCGCCACATCTTCACCACCAAGGACCAGGCCGGCGCCATCGCGTTCGCGTCGCCGCTGAGCTACCCGGTCATCGCCGACCAGCTGCCCCCGCTGATCACCAAGATCCTGGGGTAGCCACGCGCGCGGGCGTGGCTGTTTGAGCGTTTGCTAAGGCAGCTCTGGCAGTGCTCGAAAATCCGTCGCCCGCCCCTCGCACAGGCCCCGATCCCGGGGTTACCGTCGAGTAATGAGCGTGACGGATCTTAGCGGCGACCTGGCCCACAACCTGCCGACGGAGCTGGTCGGCAACACCGTCGTGGACTACGGCGACCGCGCGCTGATGGTGCAATGCGGCAGTACCGCCGAGGTATTGGCATGGGCGGACGCGCTGCGCGCCGCGGCGATACCGGGCGTGGTCGACGTCGTGCCGGCCGCCCGCACGGTGCTGGTGAAGCTGGACGGCCCGCGCTCTCAGGGCGTCATCCGTCAGCGGCTGCGCAAGATGCGCGTCGACGCCGCCCCTTGCGCCGCCTCGGCGCGCCGCGCCGACGTGGTCATCGACGTCGTCTACGACGGCCCGGACCTGGCCGAGGTCGCCGACCGCACCGCACTGACCATCGCGGCGGTGATCGACGCCCACACCGCCACGCCGTGGCGGGTCGGATTCAGTGGATTCGCACCCGGTTTCGCCTATCTGGTCGACGGCGATCCGCGCCTGCGGGTGCCGCGCCGCCCCGAGCCGAGGACATCGGTGCCCGCCGGCTCGGTCGGCCTCGCCGGTGAATTCAGCGCGGTCTACCCGCGGCAGTCCCCCGGCGGGTGGCAACTGATCGGCCACACCGACGCGGTGCTGTGGGATCTGCAGCGGCCGAACCCGGCGTTGTTGGCGCAGGGCATGTGGGTTCAGTTCCGGGCCGTCTAGATACCTGAGGAGATAGCCGTGCCGATCCTGGAGATCCTGCGCACCGGACCGTTCGCCGTCGTCCAAGACCTCGGTCGCCCGGGGCTGGCCCACCTGGGCGTGAGCCGCTCGGGAGCAGCCGACCGGCGCGCGCACAAGCTGGCCAACCGGCTGGTGGCCAACCCCGACGACCGCGCCACCGTGGAGGTGAC
Organism: Mycobacterium sp. 1245801.1; assembly: GCF_001673055.1. NCBI lineage: Bacteria > Bacillati > Actinomycetota > Actinomycetes > Mycobacteriales > Mycobacteriaceae > Mycobacterium > Mycobacterium sp. 1245801.1. The sequence continues at coordinate 4,424 of NZ_LZKY01000356.1, read as the reverse complement.
GTTCGGCGGTTTCGCGGCCAGGGTCACCGGCGGTGACGTGGACATCGCTGTGACGGGCGCCGACACCGACCCCACGGTCAACGGAATCAAGTTCGGCACCAACAGCATTCATCATGTGCGCGATGGCGAGGTGATCTCGCTGGGCGCGCCGCGCGCGGGGCTGCGCAGCTATCTGGCGATCCGCGGCGGCATCTGCGTGGAGCCGGTGCTCGGGTCGCGCAGCTACGACGTGATGTCGGCCATCGGCCCGGCGCCGCTGCGCAGCGGTGACCGCCTGCCGATCGGCGAGCACACCGACGCCTACCCCGAGCTGGACCAGGCGCCGGTCGCGGCCATCACCGACCATGTCGTCGAGCTGTCCGTGGTGCCCGGGCCGCGCGACGACTGGTTCGTCGATCCCGACGCCCTGGTACACACCGATTGGGTGGCCTCGGATCGCAGCGACCGGGTGGGGATGCGGCTGACGGGCCGGCCGCTGCCCCACTGCTACCCGGACCGCCAGCTGCCCAGCGAGGGCGCCACCCGCGGCGCAATTCAGGTGCCCCCCAACGGTTTACCGGTGATCCTGGGACCCGACCATCCCGTCACCGGCGGCTACCCGGTGATCGGCGTGGTGGTCGACGAGGACGTGGACAAGATCGCCCAGGTGCGGCCCGGCCAGACCGTGCGACTGCACTGGGCGCGGCCCAGGTCCCTGGTGGGCGCCCAGTCCGGTGCCGCGAGTTGGCCGTTTTCCTAGATCTCGCCCGCCGAATCGTCGGCGCGGGAATCGCCTGTATCCCAGCTCACACCGCGGCGGCCGGATGCGTGAAATCACTTGATGGCGGCGCCCATTCACGGCCGATGAACCGCGGCCTCGCGAACTGATTGCCCCTCAGGCAGTTACCAGATAACTGGTAAACAACTAACAGGCGATATCGGCCCGTTCCGGTTGACCCGTTCGCGTCGTAAATGTGAGCATCGGACCATACGGCGGGGCATGCCCGCCCATTCGGGGTGCCCAAGCGTCGAAAGCCAGTCTCCGAACCGCTTTCCCGATATCGGGCGAGCGCGGTGACCCCGGGCGCGGCGGCGGCCCGATGCGGCGGTTCGTGGGGCCTGAGGAGAGGATCTGTATGCACGCCGGTCGACGCGATGCCATTGGGGCGCAATCGCTTTCCGTGATACGGCGACGGGCATAACCGCCGTGGCGAAGAAAGGTGACGATCGGATGGGCCGCAACCACCGCATCGCGGACTGGAATCCGGAAGACACGACGGCCTGGGAGGCCGGCAACAAGAAGATCGCCCGGCGCAACCTGCTGTGCACCATCGCCGGTGACCACGTGGCGTTTTCGATCTGGACCCTGTGGCCCGTCATGGCGTTGTTCATGCCGGGGTCGGTCTACGGCTTCTCCGCCGGCGACAAGCTGCTGCTCGGCGCGGTCGCCACCCTGGTCGGTGGTTGCGCGCGGATCCCCTACACCTTGGGCATCGCCGCCTTCGGCGGTCGCAACTGGACGACGTTCTCGGCCTTCGTGTTGCTGATCCCGACGGCCGGCACCATCGCGCTGCTGGCCAATCCCGGTGTGCCGCTGTGGCCGTTCGTGCTGTGCGCCGCCCTGACGGGCCTGGGCGGCGGCAACTACGCGGCCTCGTTGGCCAACGTCAACGCCTTCTACCCGCAGCGACTCAAGGGTGCCGCGCTGGCCGTCAACGCCGGCGTCGCCAATCTGGGGGTGGCGGTGATCCAGTTGGTCGGCCTGCTGGTGCTGGCCACCGCCGGCCACGAGGCGCCGTACTGGGTGTGCGCGGTGTACCTGGTGTTGCTGGTCGTCGTCGGCATCGCGGCCGCCTTGTTCATGGACAACGTCAACCACGGCACCCAGCTGAGCACCATGCGCTCGATCCTGTTCGAGCGCGACACGCATGTGATCTCGCTGCTCTACATCGCCACCTTCGGCTCCTGGATCGGCTTTTCCTTCGCCTTCGGTCAGGTGATGCAGGTCAACTTCGCCGAAGCCGGGGAAAGCCCCAAGCATGCGGCGCTGCACGCCGCGCAGCTGGCCTTCCTCGGGCCCCTGCTCGGCTCGCTGGCGCGCATCTACGGTGGCCGGCTGGCCGATCGGCTCGGCGGCAGCCGCGTCACCCTGGGCGTCCTGGCCGGCATGACCCTGAGCGCCGGGCTGCTGGTCACCATCAGCACCTTCGACGACCACCACGCCGCGGCCCACTCCGTCAGCATGATCGGCTACGTCACCGGCTTCATGGTGTTGTTCGCCCTGTCCGGCATGGGCAACGGTTCGGTGTTCAAGCTGATCCCGTCGGTCTACGAGGCGCGCAGCCGTTCACTGGACGCGAGCGAGGACGAACGTCGTCATTGGGCCCGCGCGAAGGCGGGATCGCTGATCGGCGTCTGCTCCGCCGTCGGTGCGCTCGGGGGCGTGGGGATCAACCTGGCGCTGCGCCAGTCGTACCTGAGCACCGGCACCGAAACGTCGGCCTACTGGGTGTTCCTGGTGTCCTATGTGGTGGCGGCGATCATGACCTGGACGGTCTATGCGCGCCGACCCGCAACCGCGCCCGGCCTGTCCGGGTCGGCACCGGAAACCGAGGCGGCCCGCGTGTGAGCCGGCTCGCAACACGGGCAATGCCACAGCAATTGACCGGTAACGCAACGGAAACGTCGCAGGCATACACACTTCATATGGCCCCCCAACTGGCCCCACCAGACTCCGCGCCGCTGACCGGCTACCGGATCGCCGTCACGTCGGCGAACCGCGCCGAGGAGCTGTGCGCGTTGCTGCGCCGCAACGGCGCGGAGGTGTCCAGCGCCGCGGCCATCAACATCATCGCGTTGCCCGAAGACGAAGAACTGCAGAACCACACCGAGGCGGTGATCGCGGAGCCGCCGGATATCTTGGTGGCGCACACCGGCATCGGCTTTCGCGGCTGGGTCGCCGCGGCCGACGGGTGGGGCCTGGCCACCCAACTGCTGGCGTCACTTGCCAAGTCGCGGATCGTGGCCCGCGGCCCGAAGGCGACGGGGGCCTTGCGCGCCGCCGGATTACACGAAGAGTGGTCGCCCAAATCCGAATCGTCGCGCGAGGTCCTGCGCTACCTTCTCGAGTCGGATGTCGCCGGCAAGCGCATCGCCGTCCAGCTGCACGGCGCAGCCGACGGGTGGGATCCGTTCCCCGAATTCATCAACGGCTTGCGATCGGCGGGCGCCCAGGTGGTGCCCATTCACGTATACCGCTGGAAGCCAACGCCGGCCGGCGGTGACTTCGACCAGCTCGTCGCCTCGGTCGCGCGGCGCCAGTTCGACGCGGTGACCTTCACCTCCGCCCCCGCCGGCGCGGCGCTGTTGGAGCGCAGCCGTGAGTTGGGCATCGAAGACCAACTGCTGCAAGCGCTTCGCAGTGACGTGCACGCGATGTGCGTCGGCCCGGTCACCGCGCAACCGTTGATCCGTGCCGGGATCCCGACGTCGTCACCAGAGCGAATGAGGTTGGGGGCGCTGGCCCGCCACATCGCCCAGGAACTCCCGCCCCTGCGGTCGTGCACCATCCGCGCGGCCGGCCACGACATCGAGATCCGCGGGACCTGCGTGCTGGTCGACGGTTCGGTGAAGTCCCTGTCGGGGTCGGGCATGGCGACCCTGCGGGCGCTGGCGCAACGCCCCGGCGATGTCGTCGCGCGCAACGACTTGCTCCGGGTGCTGCCCGGCAACAGTAACGACCCGCACGCCGTCGATACCGCGGTGCTGCGGTTGCGAACGGCGTTGGGCGACAAGAACATCGTCGCAACGGTGGTCAAGCGCGGCTACCGTCTTGCGATCGATCATCCGGAAGACTCCCCATGGCACTGATCCTGGTAGCACACGGCACCCGCCGCCCTGGCGGTGTGGCGATGGTCGAAGACCTTGCGGCACAGGTGAGTACGCTGGTCCGCAGCCAAGTCGACGTTGCCTTCGTGGACGTGGTGGGCCCCACCCCCAGCGAGGTCCTGGTGCGCGTGATGGCGGACGACCGGCCCGCCATCGTGGTGCCCGCGTTCCTGTCGCGCGGATACCACGTCCGCGCCGACCTGCCCGCGCACGTGGCGGCCAGCGGCCATCCCAACGTGCTCGTCACCCCCGCGTTGGGTCCGAGCGGTCAGATCGCCCGCATCGTCGGCGACCAGTTGGTGAAATGCGGCTGGCGTCCGGGCGATTCGGTGATATTGGCGGTCGCGGGAACCTCGGATGACAAGGCGCGCGCGGACCTGCACACCACCGCGACGTTGTTGTCCGCGTTGACCGGATCGCGGGTGAGCCTGGCGTTCGCGGCCACCGGCGATCCACAGCTGGCCGAGGCCGTGGAGCGGGCCCGCGCGCGCCGCGCCGGTGCCGTGTCGTGGTCGCCTCATACCTGCTGGCCGACGGCCTGTTCCAGCAACGGCTGC